>CAYJOH010000093.1:0-8108 GCA_964371685.1 uncultured Anaerolineaceae bacterium | reverse complement strand
AGCCCGTCCATGAGCAGCACGCGCGACCCGGCCGCGATCACGTTGCACGAGATCCCGACCGTCCGGCCGAACCCGATGTCCTTGGCCGCGCCCCCGTCGGGCCCGAACAGGATCGTGATCCACGCCTGTTCGTCGCGCTGGTTCCGGACGTACAGCGTGAGGTCGGCGCCGCCGGCGGGAACGGTGGGCTCGGCATCGCCCGAACAGGCCACGACGATTCCCGCCAGCAGGGCGACGACCGCGCGGCCCAGCGTCGTCCGGACACGCGAGCGCCGCCTGACCGTCACCTCGACCTCCCTCGTGGACGCGAACAGCGTCGGCTCCGGGCGGGGCCGGCGTCAAGTCGGCGGGCCCGGACTCCGATCCTACGACGAGGGCGCCGACACGGCGTGACAGGCGAGCTGGCACGGCACCCGGCTACAGTGGGAACCCGTGCAGCTCCACGAAGACGGGACGCTCGTCGTCTCGGCCACCGATCTCGTCGGCTACCTCGAGTGCGACCACCTGGTCACGCTCGAGCAGCTGCGCGCCCGCGGCGAGCTCGAGAAGCCGTTCCGCGACGACCCCCAGCTCGAGCTCGTCCGCAAGCGAGGCTACGACCACGAGCAGCGGTACATCGCCCGCCTCGGCGAGCTCGGCCGGACGGTCGTGGAGATGCAGCTCCGGGACCCGCGGACCCCGGCCGACCTGCGCGCGTCGGAGGCGGAGACGCTGGCCGCGATGCGCGCCGGCGCCGACGTGATCTTCCAGGGCACGCTGTTCGACGGCCGATGGCGGGGCCACCCGGACTTCCTCGTCCGGCGCAGCGACCGGCCCTCGGACCTCGGGTCGTGGAGCTACGACGTCGCGGACACCAAGCTCGCGAAGCGCGTCAAGGCCGCCGCGATCCTCCAGATGTGCGTCTACGCGGACCTGCTCGAGCGGTTGCAGGGGATCCCGCCCGAGACGCTCTCGGTCGTGACCGGGGACCGCGAGGCGCACGAGCACCGGCTGGCGGACTACGCGGCCTACTACCGCGCCGCCAAGCGCCGGTTCGAGGAGCGGGTGTTCCCGCCGTCGCCCGTGGCGGATCCGCCCGTGACCTACCCGGAGCCCGTCGAGCACTGCCGCGTGTGCTCGTGGTGGCAGGTGTGCATGGACCGGCGGCGCGCGGACGACCACCTCTCGATCGTGGCCGGGGCCGCGGCGTCACAGCGCCGGAAGCTGGTGGACGCCGGCGTGCCCACCCTGGCCGCCCTCGCGCGCCTGCCCGGGGACCGCGGCATCCGGGACCTCAACGGGCGGGTCCTGGAGCGGCTCCGCCGCCAGGCGACGCTCCAGCTGGCGAAGCGCGAGGACGGCGTCGACCGCTACGAGCTGATCCCGCCCAACCCCGACGAGCCGGGCAAGGGCCTCGCCGCGCTGCCGCCGCCCTCGCCGCTCGACGTGTTCTTCGACATCGAGGCGGACCCCTGGGCGCTGGACGACGGCCTCGAGTACCTGTTCGGCTGGGCGGAGCGGAACCTGACGACCGGCGAGCCGGTGTTCCACGCCCTGTGGGCCCACGACCGCGAGCAGGAGAAGGCGATGCTCGAGACGTTCGTGGACCTCGTCCTCGAGCGTCGCGAACGGGACCCCGGCATGCACGTCTACCACTACGGCGGCTACGAGTCGGGCGCCCTCAAGCGGCTGATGCAGCGCCACGCGACCCGCGAGGACGAGATCGACGTGCTGCTCCGCGGCCGGGTCCTCGTCAACCTGTACGACCATGTCGTCCGCCAGGGCGTCCGGGCCAGCGTCGAGAGCTACTCGATCAAGAAGCTCGAGACGTTCTACATGCCCGAGCGCGTGGGTCCGGTCACCCAGGCCGGCTTCAGCGTCGTCGAGTACGAGCGCTGGATGGAGGAGCAGGACCCGGCGATCCTCCAGGACATCGCCGACTACAACCGCGACGACTGCGTCTCGAACCTGCTCCTGCGGGACTGGCTGGAGGACCGTCGCACGGAGGCGCTCGCGTCCCACCCGGAGTGGTATCCCGACGGCGCGATCCCCCGGCCGGCCTGGGAGGACGGGGCGCCGACGGAGCAGCTGCGCCAGGACCAGGAGGAGACCCGGGCACGGGAGGCTTCTCTGCGGGAGGGCGTGCCCGTGGAGCGCGCGCGGCGCACCCCCGAGCAGCAGGGCCGGTGGCTGCTGGCGGCGCTGCTGGACTGGCACCGCCGCGAGGGCAAGCCGCAGTGGTGGGACCACTACCGGCTGGCCGAGGCGTCGCTCGAGGTGCTGGTGACCGACGGCACGGCCCTGGGCGAGCTCGTGTTCGATGCGGACCTCGGGCGGATGGCGAGGTCCGCCCTCCATCGCTACCGGTTCGACCCGGCGCAGGAGACCAAGATCGCGGAAGGCAAGGCCGCCATCGCCCTGTCCCCGAAGACCGACGGCGCCTGGGAGCAGGCCACGGTGCTCGTCGCCGGGCTCGATCCGCTGGCCGGGACGGTGGAGCTCAAGCGCAACGCGGGCTCGCCGCATCCCCTCGCGCTCATCCCCACCAAGCCGTACGGCCCCGAGCCGATGCGCGGTGCCCTCGGCCGGCTCGCCGACCACGTCATCGCCCACGGCATCGAGGGGTCCGGACGGTTCCGGGCCGCGCGCGACCTGATCCTGCGCGCGCTGCCGCGGATCGAAGGCATCGAGCCGGGTGCGACCCTCGCGGCGCCGGCGGACGACCAGACCGCCACGGCGCGGCGGCTGGGGCTGCGGCTCGCGTCCACGGTGCTGGCACTCCAGGGTCCCCCGGGCACCGGGAAGACCTACACCGCCGCACGCATGATCCTCGACCTCGTGGAGCACGGGAAGCGGGTCGGCGTCACCGCTCAGTCGCATCGCGTGATCGCCAACCTGCTGGAGGCGGTCAGGGACGCCGCGGTCGAGGAGGGCCGCACCGTCCGGATCGCGCAGCGGACTGACAACGGCGATGAGGCACCCGACGGCGTGGGCATCGAGCGGATCGGCTCGCCGGACGCCGCGCGGAGCGGCCTCGCCGCGGGGACGTGGGACGTCGTGGGCGGCACGTCGTGGCTGTGGTCGCGCGAGGACATGGAGGGCGCGATCGACACGCTGTTCGTTGACGAGGCCGGCCAGCTCTCGCTCGCCACCGTGTGCGCCGTGGCCGGTGCGGCGGACTCGGTCGTGCTGCTCGGCGACCCGAACCAGCTGCCCCAGGTGTCGCAGGGGACGCACCCGGAGGGCGCGGCGGCCTCGGCGCTGGAGCACCTCGTCGGAGACGCCAAGACGATCGCGCCCGAGCGCGGGCTGCTGCTGGGCACGACCTGGCGGCTTCACCCGGACGTCAACGCGTTCATCTCGGACGCGTTCTACGAGGGACGCCTGCACACCCACCCGGACAACGCGGTCCAGGAGGTCGGCGAGGGGACGCCCGTCGGCGGGACCGGGATCCGGCACGTTGCCCTCGAGCACGACGGCGCCGGCAACCGCTCGCGGGTGGAGGCCGATTGGGTCGCCGAAGCGATCGCCGCCCTGGTCGGGCGCCGCTGGCGGGACCGCAAGGGTCGGGAGCGCCCCCTGACGGCCGACGACGTCCTCGTCGTCGCCCCCTACAACGCCCAGGTCGCAGAGATCGTGCGTGCCGTGGAGGCGCGGCTGGGCGTCCGGGCGAACGTCGGGACCGTGGACAAGTTCCAGGGTCGCGAGGCGCCGGTGGCCATCTACTCGATGACGACCTCGACGCCCGAGGAGGCGCCGCGCGAGCTCGAGTTCCTGTACTCCGGCAACCGCCTCAACGTCGCGATCTCGCGGGCCCGCGGGCTGGCCGTCCTGGTCGCGAACCCCGCGCTGCTTCGGGTGGCCTGCCATACCCCCGAGCAGATGCGGCTCGTCAACGCCCTGTGCCGGCTGGTCGAGGTCGCCGAGGAGCAGCGGGCGGCCCGGCCCGCGATCACGGGCGACGTCGCGGCCCGCCCGGTCGCCGTGCCGGTGACGAACCTCCCGGGCGAGGCCCTGCTGCTGTTCCCGGACCTCGGTCCCGCCGACCGTCGGCGAGGCTGACGGACGCGGACGCCTGGCGACGCTCGAGGCGCCAGAGCCGCTCCCCGTCCTCGACCTCGCCGGTGGGGCGGAGCCCGATGCGGGCCGCCACGGACTCGGACGCCGCGTGGTCCGGGTGGACGTGGGCCGTCACGGTCCGCACGCCGCCGGCGACGAGGTGGGCCACCATCGCGCCGGCCGCCTCGGTCGCGTAGCCGCGCCCCTGCCACGGCGTACCGATCACCCATGCCACGTCGGCCGTCGTGTCCGCGTCGGTCAGCGTCGCCTGCACGAACCCGACGGCCGCGCCGCCGTCACGGAGCCGGACGATCCAGTTGCGCCAGGTCTCCGTCCCGTCCGGGGACCGGCCCGCGACCTGGGCGCGGTACCGGCGCTCGAGGTCGATTGGCGTGGGAGGCTTGCCGCCGGTGAACCGGTACAGGGCGGGATCGGCCAGGACCGCGACCATGTCGGCGGCATCCTCGACCGCGAGCGGAACGAGGCGGAGGCGCGCGCTCAGGATCGGGCCGTCGGCGTTCAGGCGCCAAGCTCGTCGGCGACCCAGGTCGCGAGCACGGCCGCGCAGGCCTCCACCTCGCCCAGGGCAACGTGCTCGTCGGGGCCGTGCGCCAGCCGGACATCCCCGGGCCCGAACACGACGCACGGGGTGTCGCCCACGCCGATGAACAGCCGCATGTCGCAGCCGTACGGCACGCCGATCCGCCCGGGCTCGCGACCCGTGACCGCGGCCACGGCCGCGCCCAGCGACACCGGCAGCTCGTGGTCCCCCGGCACGCTCGACGACCCGAACCGCGCGCCGGTGATCTCCACGCCCACCGGGCGGTCGCGGAGGAAGGGGTCGGCGGCGCAGGCGGCGTCGATGCACGCCCGCAGCTCCGCCTCGGCCTCGTCCGGTGACTGCCCGAGGCGCACGCCGTAGCGGCCGTCGGCAGTGAGCCGGTCGATCACGGTGCTCGCCCACTCCCCGCCCGACACGATCCCGACCATCGTGGGGTACGGCATGCCGAGTGCGCGCATCAGCGGGTGCGTCTCGGCGTCGTTCCGGCGGACCTCGTCCGCCTCCAGCGCTCGCATGAGCGTGTGCAGGTTGTCGAGCGCGGACACGCCCTCGGTCCGCCGGCTCGCGTGCGCCGCGCGCCCGGGGACGGTGAGCCGGAACGTGATGGCGCCCGCGTGGGCGACGACGACGTCGAGCCCGGACGGCTCGGTGATCACCGCCATGTCGCCGGTCGCGCCGGCCCGGATCGCGGCCAGCGTCCCCTGCCCGCCGTCCTCCTCGGACGGGACGAGCGCCACGATCAGCTCGCCGGTGAGCCGGGCCAGCGTGCCCGCGTCGCGCAGCGTCCGGACGGCGGCGAGGATCGCGGCCAGGCCGCCCTTCATGTCGCAGGCGCCGCGGCCGTACAACCGCCCCTCGCGGACCTCCGCGCCCCACGGGTCCGCGGTCCAGGTCGCGGGGTCTCCGGGTGGCACGACGTCCGTGTGACCGGAGAGCACGATGCGGCGCCCGCCGCCGGGACCCGCCCGCCCGATGACGACCGGGAGCGTCGAGCGGGCCACCTCTTCGCCCGGCCATGCCGGATCGTCGCGGATCGCCGCGGGATCGGGGTGGAACACCTCCACCGCCAAGCCGAGCGCCTCCAGCCGGTCCGCGAGGCTGGCCGCGATCTCGTCCTCGGCGCCGGTGACGCTCCGCATCCGGACCAGCGCCTCGAGATCGCGCCGGATCGCCGCCCCATCGACCTCCATGACCTTCACGCCCTCAACCCTCACCCGCGCAGGATCGGCCGGGTCAGGCAGGTGACCCCGCCCGAGCCGTTCTCGCCGACCTCGCGCAGCGGGATCGCGTGGACCTCCACGCCGGCCGCCTCGAGCCCCCGCCGCGTCCCCTCGTTGCCCTCGGCCACGATCACGACGCCCGGGCGGACCGCGAGCACGTTGCAGCCGAGCGTCGGGTACTCGGCCTCCGGCACCTCGACCAGCCGGATGCCCAGGTCACAGAGCAGCTCGTAGAGGCCCGCCGGGAGCAGCGGCAGGAACACCACCGCCACGTCGTCGGCGACGGGCGAGATCACCGACAGCAGGTGGACGAGCTCCGCCGCGCCCTTCCAGTACGGGACGTCGAACACGCGCACATCCCCACCGACGATCGCTGCCAGCGCCCGTGCCCCGGCGGCGTTCGTGCGCAGCGTGCGACCGATGCACAGCAGGTCCGGGCGGAGCCAGAACGTGTCGCCGCCCTCGATGCGGCCGGGCGCCTCGATCCGCCCGAGGGTCGGGATGCCCCGGGACCGCGTCCACGCCTCCAGCACAGCTGGCTCGCGCTCGCGGTTCGGCTTGCCGGGCCGGAGCGGGATCGCGCCGCCGTCCGCGACCAGGAGGGGGTCGAAGGTGTACACGAGGTCGGGATCGTCCGTCTCGACGTCCAGCACCTGGACCCTGACCCCGAGGCGGTCCAGCGTCTCGACCAGCCCCGCATGCTCGCGCTTGGCGCGCTCGAGGTCCACCGGCCGGAGGAACCCGTGGGCCGGATCGTCGAAGGCCCGCGCGAACGCCGCCCCGGGCGGCTTGACCAGCACCTCGCGCAGCGGCGCGGTCATGCTCTGCGCGCCCCAGTGGCGATCCGGGCTCGTCGTCATCGGGCGAGGATACGTCGGCGATTGCCCGGGATGGCACCACGGCGCGCGCCGAGATTGACCGGCCGGGGTACCGTCAGTGCATGACCCGATCCTTGCGCCGCCCCCTGCGCCTCGCCGTCGTCGCCGCCGCGATTGTGGCCATCGGCCTGCCAACCACCGCCAACGCCGCCGCCACCCGGATGGCGGACGGCTCGACCGCCGCCGTCGCGGCCCCGTCCGCGGGCAGCATCAAGCTCACGAAGGTCACGGGCGGGCTGTCGAAGCCCGTGTTCGTCACCAGCGCCCGCGACGGGACGGGCCGGCTGTTCATCGTCGAGCAGACGGGCCGGATCCGGATCTGGGATGGCGGCACGCTCCTCGCGGGCCCGTTCCTGAACCTCGCCTCGTCGGTGTCCAAGGGCGGCGAGCAGGGGCTCCTCGGCCTCGCCTTCCACCCGGGCTTCCGGACCAACCGCAAGTTCTACGTCAACTACACGAACCTCGCGGGCGACACGCTGGTGCGCGAGTACCGCGCGTCCGCGACCGACCCGAACCGGGTCGAGGCGGGCTCGGGCCGCACGATCATCAAGATCGGCCAGCCGTACGCGAACCACAACGGCGGCATGATCGCCTTCGGGCCCGACGGCTACCTGTACATCGGCATGGGCGACGGCGGCAGCGCGGGCGACCCCGGCAACCGCGCCCAGAACAAGGGCTCGCTGCTGGGGAAGCTGCTGCGGATCAACGTCAACGGGAAGACGTCCACCCGCAACTACCTGATCCCCTCCTCGAATCCGTACGTCGGCAAGCCCGGCCGCAACGAGATCTGGCAGCGTGGCCTGCGCAACCCGTGGCGCTGGTCCTTCGACCGCCGGACCGGCAACCTGTGGATCGGCGACGTGGGCCAGGGACGCTACGAGGAGGTGGACCGGGCCGTCCGCACGTCCTCGGGCGCCGGCAAGGGGGCCAACTGGGGCTGGCGCGTGATGGAGGGCCGCCACTGCTACCGGCCGTCCTCCGGCTGCAACAGGTCCGGCAAGCGGCTGCCCGTGGTCGAGTACTCGCACGCCTCGAACGGCCGGTGTTCCGTGACCGGCGGCTACGTGTACCGGGGCTCGGCGATCTCGGCGATGGTCGGCTGGTACGTGTATGCCGACTTCTGCTCGGGCGAGATCTTCACGATCGCCAACACCGCGGCGTCGCCGGCGCGCGCGACCCGGCTCCTGGACACGTCGCTCCAGATCAGCTCGTTCGGCGAGAACGCCTCGGGCGAGCTGTACGTCACCGACCTGGGCGGCGATCTCTACCGGATCGACGCGGGCTGACACTCCCGCCTCGGGGGTTCCCCTCGGCCGGGCCGGCCGCTACCATCCGGCCATGGCCGGGTACGCGACGCTCGGGCGGGTCGAGGGCGCGCGGGTGCGAGCGCTCCCGTGGCGGCGACCCTCG
>CAYJOH010000092.1:0-8127 GCA_964371685.1 uncultured Anaerolineaceae bacterium | reverse complement strand
TCGGGGTCAACGTGCCGATCCCGGTTCCCGCCGGCTACCTGTCCTTCTCGGGCGCCAAGGAGTCCGCGATCGGCGACCTGGCGATGCGCGGCGAGGACGGCGTCCGGTTCTTCACCCAGCAGAAGATGGTCACCGAGCGCTGGCCGGAGCCCGGCAAGGAGGGCCCGCTGAGCCTGGTCTTCCCGGGCAACGCGTAGCCCGACCCAGCCTCTTCTCCCTGTCTCTCACGGCGGGCCGGCCGGCGCCGGCCCGCCGCCTCGCGTCCGGCCCGCGTCAGGCGCCGATCGAGCGCAGGTACTCCCGGTTGCGCAGCTGGCTCTCGCGTGGGTGGCCCATGCCGGGCAGCACGTCCTGCTCCACGACGATCCAACCCCCGTAGCCGATCTCCTCGAGCGCCGCGAGCATGCCCGGGAAGTCCACGCTGCCCGCGCCGAGCTCGCAGAACACGCCGTGGCCGACGCTCTCGGGACCCGACCACCCGTTGACCCTGGAGGCCGCGGCGATCGCCGGGTCGCAGTCCTTGAAGTGCACGTGCCACACGCGGTCGCGGAACTCACGGACGGCTGCCACGGGATCACCCCCGGCGCCGAAGGTCCAGTGCCCGGTGTCGAGGCACAACCCCAGCACCGACGGGTCCGTCATGTCGAACAGGCGGCGAGCCTCGGCCTCCGTCTCGATCCAGGTCCCGATGTGCTGGTGGACGACGGTCCGGATCCCGGCCTCGTCCCAGACGCGGCGCGCGACGTAGTTGGCGCCCTCGGCGAAGACCTTCCACTGGTCCTCGGTCATGCCGTCCTCCGGGCGGACGCGGCCGGCGATCGTCGTCCGGTGCACATCGCCGTAGGGGTCGTTGCCCAGGACGACCACGGCCTCGGGGCCGCCGACCCGGGCCAGCTGCCTGCCGGTCCGCACCGCGTCGTCCGCCGAAGCGACGTGGCGGTCGCGGTCGTGGAGCCACACGCTGACCCACGAGCCGATCAGCGCGAGCCCGCGCCGGTCCAGCTCGGCGCGCAGCACGTCGGGGTCGGTGGGCATGAACCCCCAGTCGCCCAGCTCGGTGCCGATGTAGCCGGTCTCGGCCATCTCGTCGACCACGCGGATCCAGCCCGCGCGGTCTCCTTCGATCCCCTCGATCACTCCCCACGAGCAGGGGGCGTTGGCGATGCGAACCATGTGGCTCACTCCTCGGACGGCTGACGGGCCCTCGTGGCCCCTGTGGCAATCAGGCCCGGCCGGGCGCGCGCGCGGTGGACTCACGCTCGCGGAGGACCATCGGCAGGCGGATGGTCTCGGGCGCGGCGGCCGAGTCCGGGTCGTCGAGCATCGCCGCCAGGCGTCCCACCGCCAGGCGCCCCATCTCGGCCTTCTGCTGGGCGACGGTCGTGAGGCCGGGCACCACCCATGACGCCGCGGCGATGTCGTCGCAGCCGATGACGCTGATGTCGGCTGGAACCCGCCTCCCGAGCGCGCGCAGGGCGCGGAGGGCCCCGATGGCGGTCAGGTCGTTGTGGCAGGCGATGGCGGTCACGCGCGGGTGGCGCTCGAGGATCTCCGCGGCTGCCTGCTCGCCGCCCTCGACCTGGCCGTCGCCGCGCAGCTCGGGCGTGTCCTCCGGGGCGAGCCCGGCGTCGCGGCAGGCGGCCCGGAAGCCGGCGACCCGGGGCCTGTCGGCCGTGAACGATTCCAGTCCGCGGACGTACGCGATCCGGCGATGGCCGAGCCCGATCAGGTGCTCGACGGCAAGCCGCGCGCCGCCCTCGTTGTCGCTCGTGATCACGGTCACCGGGTGTCCGCTCGCCTCGGCGTTGACCACCACCACCGGAACGGGCGAGGCGAGGAGCCACTGCCAGCTGGACTCGGAGAGCTGGCTCGACGCGATGATCATCCCGTCCACCCGGCGGTCCGCCATGAGGTCCAGGTAATGCATCGCGCGATGCTCGTCGTAGGCCGCGCTGCCGAGCAGGATCGAGTAGCCGAGCTCGCGCGCGGCCAGGTCCGCCGCCTGGACGAGCTCCGGGAAGAACGGGTTCTGGATGTCGGTGACGATCAGGCCCAGCGTGCGCGTCCGGCGCATCCGCAGCGACCGGGCGACGCCCGACGGCCGGTAGTCGAGCGCCTCGGCCGCCGCGAGCACGGACGCTGCCGTGTCCGGTCGCGGGTTGCCGATGCCGGCCAGCACGCGGCTGACCGTGGCCGTGGACACGCCGGCGCGCTCGGCGACGTCGCGGATCGTGGGCGGGGACGAGCGGTCGGTCATCGGGCCTCGACGCTCCGACGTGACGGCGACCGGGCTCGCATTGCGGCTCACTCCCGACGTTGCGGCCAACGGCCCAGGCCCGCGCTCAGAGCCCGGGACCACGCTGGCGTAATCGATTTCGTAGGGTAGTCGGGTGACGATCGCGACGTCAAGCCGGCGACCCGGGCGCCGCCCGGATCTCGGGTGTTGTAATCGATTGCACGATGTGCAACGATGGCGCGAGCAGGCTTCGGCCGGCGTCCTCGACGGATGCCGGAAGACGGCAGCGCCGACGGGAACCGACCGAAGGCGCCCGGGACGGGACACGAGAGGAGCGTTCAGTGGGCACGGTCCGACTGACGGTGGGGCAGGCGATCGTCCGCTTCATGGCGGAGCAGTTCGTCGAGCGTGATGGCGTCCAGGCCCGGTTCATCGCCGGCGTGTGGGGGATCTTCGGCCACGGCAACGTCGCGGGTCTCGGGCAGGCCCTGGAGGAGCTGGGCGACGAGTGCGACATGCCGTACTACCGCCCGCAGAACGAGCAGGGCCAGGTCCACGCCGCGACCGCCTACGCCAGGCACCGCAACCGGCTGCAGACGTTCGCCTGCATCAGCTCGATCGGGCCCGGCGCGACCAACATGGTCACGGGCGCAGCGACGGCGACCGTCAACCGGATCCCCGTGCTCCTGTTCCCCAGCGACTACTTCGCGAACCGGCTCGTGGATCCGGTCCTCCAGCAGGTCGAGCACCCCGTCGCGCGGGACGTCAGCGCGAACGACGCCTTCCGGCCGGTGTCCCGCTACTTCGATCGCATCACGCGTCCGGAGCAGCTGCTGTCCAGCCTTCCCGAGGCGTTCCGCGTGCTCACCGACCCGGCCGACACGGGGGCCGTGACGGTCGCCCTGCCGGAAGACGTCCAGGCGGAGGCCTACGACTGGCCGACCGAGTTCTTCGAGCGCCGCGTGTGGCGCGTGCGCCGGCCGCAGCCCGAGCCCGACGTGGTCGCGGAGGTCGCGGCCCTGGTGCGCGGGGCGAAGGCGCCGCTCATCGTCGGCGGCGGCGGCGTCATCTACTCGGAGGCGACCGGCGAGCTCGACGCGTTCGCGACCCGGTTCGGCATCCCGGTCGCCGAGAGCCAGGCCGGCAAGGGCGCGCTCGCCTGGAACCACCCCATGAACGTCGGGCCGGTCGGGTCCGCCGGCGGCCTCGCCGCCAACCGCCTGGCCCGCGAGGCGGACCTGGTGATCGCCGTCGGGACCCGCCTGGGCGACTTCGTGACCGCGTCCCGGACCGCCTTCCAGCACCCGGACGTGACGTTCGTGGGGGTCAACGTCGGGGGCATGGATGCGGCCAAGATGCGCGCCGTGCCGATGGTCGCCGACGCCCGCGAGGCGCTCAAGGCCCTCTCGGCCGCCCTCGAGGCCGCAGGCTGGGCGGGCACGGAGGCCGCATTCCGCGAGCGAGTCGCCCGGGAGAAGGCCGAGTGGGACCAGATCGTGGACGACAACCGGGCGGGGACCCGGGGCAAGGGCAACGCCGAGGGCCTCCTCGCGCAGCCCGAGATCATCGGCATCGTCAACGACGAGGTCGGCGGCCACGCGACGGTGCTGTGCGCCGCCGGGAGCCTCCCCGGCGACCTGCTCAAGCTGTGGCGCCCGGAGGATCCCAAGGCCTACCACGTCGAGTACGGCTACTCGTGCATGGGCTACGAGATCGCCGGCGGGCTCGGCGTGGCGATGGCGGAACCCGGCCGGCACGTGGTCGTGATGGTCGGGGACGGCTCCTACCTGATGCTGAACTCCGAGATCGTGACCGCGGTGATGGAGCGGCGGCCGTACACCATCGTCCTGCTCGACAACCACGGCTTCCAGTGCATCCTCGACCTGGCGCGGCTGTCCGGCGTCCGCGACTTCGGCAACGAGATCCGGTTCCGCGATCCGGGCCGCAACCGCCTGGTGGGCGAGTACGTGCCGATCGATTTCCGGGCCCACGCGGAGGCGATGGGGGCGAGGGCCGTGACCGCGCGGACGCCGGACGAGATTCGTGCCGCCCTCCGCGACCGGGCCACCGATCGGCCCACGGTCATCGTCGTGCCGACCTCGCCGGCCGGCCGCGTCCCGGGCCAGGAGAGCTGGTGGGACGTGCCGGTCGCCGAGCACAGCACCCAGGACAACGTTCACGAAGCCCGGGACCGCTACGAGCAGGCGGTCGCACGCCAGCGGAGGGAGCTCCTGTGAGGATCGCGACCGCGCCCGTCAACTGGAACAACCCGGACGTTCCCGAATACCGCGCGTGGCTGCCCTACCAGCGGATGATGGACGAGTTCGTGGAGGCCGGCTACGACGCGACCGAGTGGGGCCCCGGCATGCCCGAGGACCCGGCCGAGCTCAAGGCCGAGCTGGACAAGCGGGGCCTGGACATGGTCGGCGCGTTCGTGGGCCTGGGCTTCCGCGACGCGGGCCGCCACGACGAGGAGATGGCGAAGGCGATGACGATCGCCCGCCGCCTCCATGCGACCGGCGGACGCCTGCTCATCGCCGCCGAGGCGGGCGACGACCGCAGGCGCGGCGAGGCCGGCCACGTGGACGAGTTCCGGGGCCTGTCCGACGAGCAGTGGCGGAACCTCGCGGAGGGCCTCCACGACCTCGCCGACACCCTCGTTCCGATGGGCATGCGGGTCGTGTTCCACAACCACGTCGGGACGTACGTCGAGACCCCGGCCGAGACGGCCCGGCTGCTCGACGAGACCGACCCGGCCAAGGTCGGCTGGTGTCTCGACATCGGCCACCTCGCCTACGGCGGTGGCGACAGCCTCGCGATGCTGCCCGCGTACGGCGACCGCGTCACCCACATCCACCTCAAGGACGTGGACGGCGAGATCCTCGCCCGGGCGAAGGCCGAGGGGTGGAGTTTCGGCCAGGCGCTCAAGGCGTACATCTTCCCGCCCCTGGGGCAGGGGATCGCCCGCGTGCCCGAGGTCGTCGCGGCGCTGCTCGCCCGCGGCTACGACGGCTGGTTCGTCCTGGAGCAGGACACCTGCGCGGGCGATCCGAAGGACGACGCGCGCGCGAACCGCGAGTACCTCGAGGCACTCCTGGCCCAGGCCGCGGTGGCATGACCGCGAGCGCGTCCCCGTCCGCGCCGTCGGGCGGCCACGCCGACCTCGAGGCGCTCGCGCGGCGCGGCCGTCTGCACGTCATCGAGGCCGTCGCCAACGCGGGTGCCGGCCACGTCGGCGGCCCGCTGTCGGCGATGGACCTGCTCGTGGCGCTCTACTTCCGCGTGCTGCGCATCCGGCCCGAGGAGCCCGCCTGGCCGGGTCGCGACCGGTTCATCCTGTCCAAGGGCCACTCCGCGATCGCGCTGTACGCGGTGCTCGCGATGCGTGGCTACCTCCCGGAGTCGGAGCTGTCGACGTTCGACCACGCCGGCAGCCGCCTCCAGGGACACCCCGACATGCTGCGCCTGCCCGGCCTCGACGCCTCCACGGGGTCGCTGGGGCAAGGGCTGTCGGTGGGCGTGGGCATCGCGATGGGCGCCCGTCGCCGCGGGCTCGACGCGCACACCTTCGTGATGCTCGGCGACGGCGAGCTCCAGGAGGGCCAGGTGTGGGAGGCGCTTCCGGTCGCGGCGCGCTACGGCCTGGGCAACCTGACGGTGATCCTCGACCAGAACGGCATGCAGCAGTACGGCTGGCCGCTGCCGGCCGGCGAGGCGCACCGCGGCGACCGCCGCGACCCGTGGGCCGGCGTCGACCTGCGGGCCGCGATCGGGGCCGTTGGCTGGCGGGTCCTCGAGATCGACGGGCACGACTTCGACGCCATCATCACCGCCTGCGAGGACGCCCGGGCCGCCGGCACGGGCGACGTCCCGACGTTCATCCTGGCCCGGACGGTGAAGGGTCGCGGGATCAGCTTCGCCGAGGGCGTCTCCGAGTGGCACAGCCGCGTGGCGACGGCCGACGAGGCCGAGGCCGCCCGCGCGGAGCTGGAGGGGTTCGAGCCGTGAGCACGCCGCTGCGCGACGTGTGGGCGGCCACCCTGATCGAGCTCGCGACCGCGAACCCGGACCTCCTCGTGCTCGACGCGGACCTCGCCACCTCGACCCGCGCCGACCGGTTCGCGAAGGCGCACCCTGACCGCTTCGTCCAGATGGGGATCGCGGAGCAGGGCATGGTGGGCACCGCCGTCGGCCTCGCCCAGATGGGCTTCGTGCCCTGGCTGTCGTCATTCACCGTGTTCTTCACCCACCGGGCCGTGGACCAGGTCCGGATGTCGGTCGCCCAGACGCACGCGAACGTGAAGATCGGGGCGGCCTACGCGGGGCTCACGACCGGGTTCACCGGCAAGACGCACATGGACGTCCAGGACCTCGCGATCATGCGCGCGATGCCGGGCATGACCGTGCTCGCCCCGGGCGACGCGGCGGAGTGCGCCGCCATGGTCCGCTGGGCCACCGCGACGCCCGGCCCGGTGTTCCTGCGCCTGTCGCGCGAGGGCGGCCCGGACCTGTTCGACGCCTCGTACGCGTTCGAGCCCGGACGCGTCATCCGCCTGCGCGAGGGCACCGACGTCGCCCTGCTCGGCACCGGCATGCAGACGGCCCGCAACCTCGAGGCGGCCGCGATCCTGGTGCAGGCCGGCATCGAGGCCCGCGTCGTCCACGTGCCGTCCATCAAGCCGGTCGACCACGACGCGCTGGCCGCGGCCTGCGCCGGGACCCGTCTCGTCGTCACCGCCGAGGAGCACTCGGTGATCGGCGGCCTCGGCGGCCTCGTGGCCGAGACCCTCACCGCCCGAGCCCCGGCCCGGGTCGTGCGCATCGGCGTCGAGGACGAATGGGGGGAATCCGCACCCAACGCCTGGCTGCTCGAGCGCCACGGGCTCACCCCCGCGCGCGTCGCCGAGCGCGTCCGGCAGGCGCTCCAGACGACCGGCTGAGCCCGGAGGCAAGGGAGATCCGATGACCAACTGGAAGCCCGCCGATCCGAACAGCATCGGCGTCGCGTTCCTCGGTGCCGGCCGCATGGGCCTCACCCACGTTCGCAACATGGCCGCGATCCCGAACGCGCGGACGATCGTGGTCGCGGACCCGAACGCCGACAACGCGGCCAGGGGCAAGGAGCTGGCCCGGGCCCAGCGCGCCTCGACCGACCCCGTCGCCGCGATCCTCGACCCCGAGGTCGAGGCGGTCGTGATCTCGACGCCCACCGACACGCACGCCCTGCTGATCGAGACCGCGCTCCGGGCCGGCAAGGCCGTCTGGAGTGAGAAGCCGATCGCGCAGGAGATCGCCGAGACCCGGCGGATCGTGGACCTGTGGCGCGAGGTGGACATCCCGGTCCAGCTGGGGTTCATGCGCCGGTTCGACCCGGGCTACGTCCGGGCGAAGGACCTGATCGACAAGGGCGAGCTCGGCCGGATCGAGCAGTTCCGCGCCCTGTCGCGCGACACGTTCCCGCCGCCCGTCGAGTACCTCCTGTCCTGCGGCGGCTCGTTCCTCGACATGTCGGTCCACGACCTGGACCTCGCCCGGTTCCTGGTGGGCGAGGTCGAGGAGGTCACGGCCTGGGCGTCCGTCCTGTTCGACGACCGGTTCGCCCAGGCGAACGACTGGGACACCTCCGTCGTCGTGCTCAAGTTCCGCACCGGGGCGCTGGGCGTGCTCGAGACCAGCCGCCACTCCGAGTGGGGCTACGACATCCGGACCGAGGTCGCGGGGGCGAAGGCGAAGGTCGTGATCGACGGTGCCCAGAAGACGCCGGCCACCGTGTCGCGCGAGTTCGGCTGGGAGGGCGACCTGTACGAGAGCTTCCCGGACCGGTTCGAGGTGGCCTACCGGCGCGAGCTCGAGGTGTTCTTCGAGGACCTGGGCGCGGGCCGTCCGGTCGC
>CAYJOH010000091.1:4047-8163 GCA_964371685.1 uncultured Anaerolineaceae bacterium | reverse complement strand
CCCCCGCCGGCATGCCCCCGGCCGGCGTCCACATGCCGCCGCCCTCGTTCCGGCCGCTCCTGGCCGCGGTCTCGCTCACGCTGCTCGTGGCCGGGATGGTCATCGGCGGCTGGGCCCTGTGGTTCGGGCTCCTCGCGGTGGTCCTGGTGCTCCTCGGCTGGCTGCGCGACGCGCGCCACGAGTACGCCGCGACCGAGGCCGCGGACCGGACCGGCCACCTGGACCTCGGCGGCGCGCCGGCCTGGCCCAAGGCGACCTTCGCGGCCCTCGCGGTGATCGTCGCCGGGGCGCTCCTGCTCTCGTCGGGCCTCCTGCCCAACGCCGGCGGCGAGGCCGTGCCCAGCGGCGGACCGGCCGCGAGCGACGGCGGCGCGGGCGGCGGTGGTGGCGGCGGGGCCAGCCCGGCCCCGAGCCTGCCGGCCGCGGACGTCACGGTCGTGGCCGAGAACATCGCCTGGCTGGAGACCTCGATCACGGTCCCGGCGGGCCGGGCGTTCACGATCGCGTTCGACAACCGGGACCGCGGCGTCCCCCACGACATCGTGATCAAGGACGCCTCCGGCGCCGAGCTGTTCCGGGGCGACGTCGTGACCGGTCCGACCGTCGTGGTCTACGATGTGCCGGCCATCCCCGCGGGGCAGTACCCGTTCGTGTGCTCGATCCACCCGAACATGACGGGGACCGTCACGGCTCAGTAGGTCCCGCCACGTTCCAGCAAGTCCGGCTCCCGCTTCGCCTCGCCGCGCTCGCGACCGTCCTCGTCCTCGTCGCCGGGTGCGGCGGCGGCTCGGGCCAGGCACGGACCGGGGAGGCCGCGCCGGCCCTGGCGGGCACGGCGCTCGACGGCACGTCGATCGACCTCGCCGCCTATCGCGGGCGGCCCGTCGTCGTGAACTTCTGGGCCTCGTGGTGCACGCCCTGCCGCACCGAGTTCCCGCTGTTCGCCGACCGCCTCGCGACCCTGGGCCCGAGCGACGGCCTGGTGATGCTCGGCGTCCTGTACAAGGACGACGCGGCGCTCGCCCAGCGCTTCCTCGACGATCTCGGCGCCACGTGGCCGACGGTGACGGACCCGGACGGGGCGCTGGCCGCCGCCTACCGGGTGGTCGCGCCGCCCCAGACGTACTTCATCGACGCCGAGGGCGTGCTCCGGGGCATCCAGATCGGCGAGGTCCGCGCCGAGGACTTCGACACGCAGTACGCGAAGATCCGCCCGTGACGGCCGCCGCCACCGCGGACGGGGACACGCACGCCGACGGGGTCCCGCACACCGACGGCCCCGGCGGACCGGCCGTCCTCGCGTCGGACCTGCGCAAGGCGTACGGGGGTCGCGAGGTGCTGGCGGGCGTCTCGTTCCAGGTCCGTCGCGGCGAGCTGCTCGCGCTGCTCGGGCCCAACGGCGCCGGCAAGACGACGACGGTGGAGATCCTCGAGGGCTACCGGCGCGCGGACGCCGGCACGGTCCGGGTGCTCGGCCTGGACCCGGCGCGCGACGGTGCGCGGCTGCGGCCCCGGATCGGGCTGATGCTCCAGGAGGGCGGCATCGATCCCCGCACGACGCCCCGCGAGGCGCTCCGCCTGTATGCCCGATTCTACGAGGACCCCGAGGACCCGGACCGCCTGCTGGAGCTGGTCGACCTCGGCGCGGCGGCCACGACCCGCTATCGCCGGCTGTCGGGTGGCGAGCGGCAGCGCCTCGGGCTCGCGCTCGCCCTGCTCGGCCGGCCGGAGCTGCTGGTGCTGGACGAGCCGACGGCCGGCATGGACCCGGCCGCCAAGCAGGCGACGCGGGAGCGCATCGGTGCCCTCCGCGACGCCGGAACGACGATCCTGCTCACGACCCACGAGCTGGGCGACGTCGAGCGCCTGGCCGACCACGTGGCGGTGCTCGACCGCGGGCGGCTGGTCGCCTACGGCACGCCGGCGGAGCTGACGGGGTCCGGCGCGCCGCGCGTGAGGTTCCGGTTGTCGGCGCCTCTGCCCGCCCCGGACCTCGAGGGGCTCTCGTCCTGGGCCGCTGCCCACGACGGCGGCGTGGCGCGGGTCGTCGCCGCGGGCCCGGGCGCCGCGTACGAGCTCGAGGGACTCGCCCGGCCGCCCGACCGGGCGCTGGTCGCCGGCCTCGCGGCCTGGTGCGCGGCCCACGGGGCCCTGGTCACCGAGCTGCGCCTGGGCGCCGCGAGCCTGGAGGAGCGGTACCTCGCGCTGGTCGGGACAGACGTCGCGGGGGAGGCGGAAGGGTGAGCGTCGTCCCGGCGGGAGCGAGGGAGCCGGCGGGGGCGAGCGTGCCGGCGGGGGCGGGCGTGCCGGCGGGGGCGGGCGTGCCCGCGCGGCCCGCGTCGTGGCCGTCGATGGCGCTGGCGCTGGCCGGCTACGAGCTCCGTCTGGTCCTGCGCCGGGGCGAAGGCCTGCTGATCACGTTCGTCATCCCGGCCGGGGTGCTGCTGGTGTTCAGCGCCTTCGACACGAGCGGCGGCCTCTCGACGGGGCGGCCCGTGGACCGCCTGCTGCCGGGCTCCATCGGCCTCGCCGTCATCGCTGCCGCGCTGGTGTCGCTCGCGATCTCGACCGGGTTCGAGCGCCAGTACGGCGTGATCAAGCGCCTCGGCGGCAGCCCGGCCGGTGCCGGGGTCGTGGTGGCGGCCAAGACGGCGGCCGTCGTGGTCGTCGAGCTGGTCCAGCTCGCGCTGCTGGCGGGCATCGCCGCGCTCGCGCTGGACTGGGCCGCGGGGCCGGGCGCGTCGGTGGTGCTGGTCGTGGTGTCGCTTGTCCTCGGCACGGTCGCCTTCGCCGGCCTCGGGCTGCTGATGGCCGGCAGCCTCCGCGCAGAGGTCACGCTCGCCCTCGCGAACCTGCTGTTCCTCGTGTTCCTCGTGCTGGGTGGGATCGTGCTGCCGGTGGAGCGGCTGCCGGGCGTCGTGGCCTCGGTGGCCGAGGTGCTGCCGGCCGCGGCCCTGACCCGCGCGCTGGGGATCGGCCTGGGTACCGTGCCCGGCGACGCCACCGAGCCCGTGGTGCTGCTCGCCGCCTGGGCGGTCGTGCTCGCCACCCTCGCGGCACGCCGGTTCCGCTGGGACTGATCCCGGCTGGCGGCGCGCCTCGACGACCCCGCGCCCTCGGGCCCCGCGACGACCGGCGCACGCTCAGCGGACGACGACCTCCGGCGGCGCGACCGCGTGCGGTTCGGTCCCGCCCGACACCGAGTCGATGCGGAACGCGAGCGACGGTGCCACGTCGGTCCAGCGGTGGCGCAGGTGGATCTCGGTCCAATCGTGGGGGGCGATCATGTTGTGCCACGCCACCGTGACCTCCCACTCGTCCGACCACCACGCGTAGTGCGAGACGACGAGCAGCGTGGACACGAACTCGGGGGTCCACTCCGTCGACGCGGTGATGCCCAGCTCCGGGTGCTCGGCGATGAGCCAGGCGGCCCAGCGGTCGAAGTAGGGCCGGGCGTCGGCGAGCCGCTCGTCGGCCATCGGGAACACGGGCAGGCTCCGCTCGACGGTCAGGGTCCCACCGTCGCGGGTGGCGGTGATCGTCACCTGTGCCGTGGCCTCCACCGACGTCGCGTCCGGCACGACGCACACCTCGCCCACGGTGCCCGGGACGAGCGCCGCGGGCTCGATGCCCTGGATCGTGGCGCCGGTCGCCGAGGCCGCGATCGAGACCGGCGAGGCGGGTGATGCCGGGTCGGTGACCGTGACCAGGAAGCAGACGCGCTGGCCCGGGATGGCCGCGCGCACCGCCGGGGGATCCTCGGGCGGCGAGACGTCGATCGAGAACGGGGCCACGGAGGGCGACGGGGCAGGGGTCGGCGTGGAGGCGGGTGAGGACGACGGGGAGGGGGTGGGCTGGGCCCCGGAGCTGCATCCCGCCAGCAGCAGGACGGCCCCCAGGGTCAGCGGCAGTGCGCGCATCGGAGTGTTCCTCGACGATCACGGGACGCCGAGTGACTGACGCGTGCCAGGTGGTGGGGTTCCCCGGCCGGCCGAGGCGCCAGGTCCGCGCCGCGCGTCAGGCCCGGGGCACCACGGAGCCCATGACGGGGAGGCCCATGGCTCCCCTCGACCGCCCGGCCTTGAGGAACCCGTCGATCGCGTCCCACGCGCTGAT
>CAYJOH010000091.1:0-3947 GCA_964371685.1 uncultured Anaerolineaceae bacterium | reverse complement strand
GCGATGAACCACGGCATCCAGAACGACCACAGCACGGGGTCGAACAGGGTGAAGCCCTGGCCGTCCACGGTCACCGGCGCCTCGGCCTGCTGCCAGACCAGCGCCGCGATCACGAGCACGTTGGCCGTGACGCCGAGCACGAGCTCGACGGGTGACAGGCGGCCCGGCGACGGCAGCTGCGGGAGCTGGTCCGGGGTCCAGGCCGTCGATTCGGTCCGGCGTGCATCGCCGCGCTCCACGAGCGCGAACCCGACCGTGACCCAGAACGCGACCTGGATGGCGGCGCCCATGGCGGCGGAGACCGCGTGGACCGCCGTCTCGAAGATCGCGGTGCCGGCCACCGTGTCGCCCAGGACCACGGCAAACGCGACAGCCGCCGTGACGATCGGGACGAGGATGGTCAACAGCCGCCGGTAGTCGAGGAAGTACCGCGGGCCGATCAGGTGCAGGGCGCGATCGGTGTACCGCGCGGCGAGGCGCTCGGGGTCACCCAGCTCGACGAGCGCGTCGCGCTCGGCCGTGTGTGCGGCGGCACCCGCGGCGGTCCGAGCCTCAACGGCGTCGGCGATCATCGCCCGGATCTCGGGCTCGAGGTCTGCGCGCTGGCGCTCGGGGACGGAGCGCAGGACGCCCCACACGTAGCGGTCGGTGAGCGTGCTCATCGGGGGTCTCCCTGGTCGAGTCGGCGGACGGATCCATCGATCCGCCGCCAGTCGTCGAGCAGGGCGGCGGCGAGGCGCTCGCCGTCCTGGCTCGTGCGGTAGAACTTGCGGGGGCGGGCCTCGTCGGTGTTCCACTCGCTGGCGAGCATGCCCTGGCCCTCCAGCCGGCGGAGCAGCGGGTAGAGCGTGTTCGCGTCCACGCTGAACCCGAGCTCCCGGAGCTGGTCGAGCAGGCCGTAGCCGTAGCCGGGCCGCCGGAGCACGACGAGGCAGGCCAACACGACCGTGCCGCGCCGGAGCTCCTGCTGCGCGCCGCCGAGGATCTCGTCGAAGTCCATGTCATGCACAATACTGTGTGTCACACAATAATGCAACAGACAAACGACCTAGGCCGATGTGCGGGGCATGACGAGACCCCGGGCCTGGCGGCCCGGGGCCTGGAAAGGAAAGAACCCCGGGGTGGTCGAGTCCCGGGGTTCAGGGGAAGCGAGTTGGTTGCGGGGGAAGGATTCGAACCTCCGACCTTCGGGTTATGAGCCCGACGAGCTGCCGCTGCTCCACCCCGCGAAGGCTTACTACTCTACCGGCGATGGCCGATTCCGTCAAAATCCGCCTCGGCACGGGCCAACGAGCGCGACCCGCCCGGCCGGACCGGGTGCGGCCACCGGGGTCGAGGTCAGCCGCCGGCCGGACCCGCCGTCGGGGCGGGCGCCGGAACCGGGCCGGGCGCCGGGTGGCGCGGCTGCATCGCGTCCCACAGCCTGCGGCGCCCGATCGCGAGGCCCAGCAGCAGGGTCGCCATCGCGCCGATGCCGGTCGCCCAGAACGGGTAGCGCAGGTCGACCGAGGCCAGCACGCCGGCCGCCAGCGAGGCGACGATCGTGCCCATCGTGCCGGCGGCGCCGAAGATGCCCTGCGCCGTGGAGCTGCGGCCCGGCGGCGACGCGCGCGACACGAGCAGGTACAGGGCGGGCGAGGCGGCCGCGAAGGCCGTGCCCTCGACCAGCCCGAGCACCACCACGAACCAGATCTCCGGCACCAGGGGATAGGCGGCACCGCAGATCGCGACGCCGGCCATCCCGATGGTCAGGGCCAGGAACCCGCCCTCCCGGTCGATGTAGCGGCCGGCCACCGGCGACAGGACGAGGATCGGCAGGGCGAACGTGAGGAAGGTCAGGCCGATGGCGTCGAGGCCGGCCCCGAGCGAGGTCAGGTACAGGCTCCACACCACCTCGTAGGACCCGCTCGCGAAGAAGCTGCCGATGTTGAACGCGATCGCGGCGACCAGCAGCCGGTTGAGCAGGCGCGTCGGGCGGGTCGACGCCTCCTCCTCGCGCGCCGCCTCCTCCGGCGTGTGGACGCCGCGCGCCAGCTCCGGCACCCGGACCGCGACGAGCAGCGCGGACACGACGAGCGCGGCGCCGGCGACCCAGAACACGACGGTCGGCTGGCCGGTCGCCGCCGCGGCGAGGCCCCCGATCGCGGGGCCGATCATCAGCCCGCCCATCTGCGCCGCGCCGTACAGCCCGAACGTCTCGCCCTGGCGCTCGGGCGGGTTCGCGTCGACGAGGTAGCCGCGAGCGGCCGGGTCGTAGATCGAGGCGGACAGGCCCGCCAGGAGGCGCGCGACGATGAACGCCAGCGGTCCCACGGCGAACAGCGGCACGACGGCGAACCCGGCGGCCAGCACGAGGCCGGTGACCATCATCCACTTCCGCGGCGCGTGGTCCGCCACCCAGCCGAAGACGGGCTCGCCGACGAGGCGCGCCGCCGGCCACGCGGCGACGACCACGCCCAGCGTCGGCAGGTCCACCCCGTGCTCCACGAAGTAGATGGGCAGGATCGGCAGGAGCGCGCCGAAGCCGACCCAGATCGTCGCCTCGGCGATGAGCAGCGGGAGGATCGGGCCCCAGGCGGCGAGCCAGAGGCGGGCGCGTTCGGTCACGGGGGTCCTGTGGTGGTGGGACGGTCATCGTAGCGGAGGCGAGGCCCCCGGCCGTCCCCCGGCCCACCGCCCGGGACTCCGGCGCGGCCTCGCGCCCGGATCGCCGCAGCGCGGCCCGCCGCCCGGGACCGCCTATGATCGCGGCGCGATGTCCCCCGCCCTGCTGGCCACCATCCTCGTCGCCGCGCTGCTCGCCCTGATCCCGGTGTGGCGGCTGCGCGTGGCGGGCTGGCCGCCGCGGTCGCTGTTCACCGCCTGGATCCTGTACGCGGTGGGCATCTTCGTCGCCGTCCGGTTCCCGGGGCCGGTCCGGATCCTGGTGCCGATCCTCGTGCTCGCCTACGTCGCCCCGTTCGTCGCGGGTCCGGAGCGGCTGTCGCGGATGCTCAACGGCCGTCGTGGCAGGGGCGGCGTGATCATCGACGTGACGCCCAGGCCCGCGCCGGAGCTGCCGGATCCCTCGGAGCGAGCCGGGCGAGAGGCAGGGCGGGGCCACGGCTCCGGTCCCGAGGACGGCGAGCCGGGGGCGGGCGCCTGACCGGACTGGTCGCCCTCCACGGCGGCGGCGAGTACCTCCCGGGCGACGAGCCGGCGATGGACGCGCTGCTGGCGGCCGCGACGGCGGCGGCGGCCGGCGAGGTGCCGCGGATCGTGATCGTCCCGGTGGCCGCCGCCCGACAGCGACCGGACCTCGCGGCCGCGCACGGCGAGCGCGCGTTCCGGGCGGCCGCGCGTCGCGCCCGGGTGGCCGCGGAGGTGGCGACGGCGTCGGTGGTCACGCGCGGGGCGGCCGCCGACCCGGTCCTGTGCGCCCGGCTGGAGCGCGCCCACCTCGTGCACCTGCCGGGCGGCGACCCGGACCTCGTCCCCGCGGTCCTGCGCGACACGCCGGCCTGGGCGGCGATCCTGCGCGCCCACGCCCGCGGGGCGTGCATCGCCGGGGCGAGCGCCGGCGCGATGGCCCTCGCCGGCCGGCTGTGGACCCGTGACGGCCCCGTGGACGGCCTGGGCCTCGTACCCGGGCTCGCGGTGCTCCCCCACTTCTCGCCGGCCCGGCTCGACGCCTGGCGGGCCGTCGTGGAGGCCGGCGGCGAGCCGCTGGCCTGGCTCGGCCTGGACGAGCGCACGATGGCCATCGGCCGCCCGGGTGCCCGGTGGACGGCGGTGGGGCCGGGCCGGGTCCACCCGATCCCGCCGGGCGCCCCCGCGGCCGTCCGCCCGGCCGGTCACGGCGAGCGCTTCGTCATCGGCTGAGCCGCACCGCGCGTCTCGCGGTGGTCTATCGTCGCGGCGTGGCGCACCGCACCTTCGACCGCTCGCCCTGGCTCCTCGAGCCGACC
>CAYJOH010000090.1:0-8261 GCA_964371685.1 uncultured Anaerolineaceae bacterium | reverse complement strand
TCGCCGCTCGGGCCTTCGGTCCACGGCGGCGCCATCCCGGGCAACCTCGGCGGCAAGGCCGCGGAGCCCATCTTCCGGGCGCAGGGCCTCGACGAGGCCCTGGGGACGTACGGGAGCCTGTACGCATCCGAGCAGGGCCTCAAGAAGATCGTGATCTTCGCCACCCAGGTCGAAGGCTTCCAGCTGGCCGCAAACGCGGCCGAGAAGGCTGCCGGCATCCTGGGCCTCGAGGTGCTGGCCCGCCTCAACGTCCAGGTCAACCAGCCCTCCTACCGGGCCGAGGCCCAGAAGATCGCCGACCTGAAGCCCGATGCCGTCATCGTCCAGGCGGGATCGACCGAGTCAGCCGCGATCATCAAGGGGGCGGCCGAGGCCGGCCTGTCGCTCAACTGGATCGGCGAGACCGGCTGGGCCGAGGCGGAGTTCATCGGAACGCTGGGCACCGACCCGATCGCCTCGCAGAAGGGGATCGGCTTCCCCTCGTTCGCACCCAACAAGTCAACCCCGGCCTGGGACTTCTTCCAGCCGCTGTGGGACGCACAGACGGACAAGGCCTATGACGCGACGGGCCAGTACGCCTTCTCGACCTACGACCTCATGATCCAGACGGCGCTCGCCGTCGAGGCCGCGGGCTCGTACAAGGCGAGTGCCTGGGCACCGGCCATGTTCGAGGTCGGCGAGGGCGGCGAGGTGTGCTACACGTACGCCGACTGCCTGAAGCTGATCCGCGAAGGCAAGGACGTCGACTACGAGGGCGTCACCGGGCCCGGCCTGTACACCGACGGCGGCGTCAACGCGGTCACCCCGGCGTTCATCCCGTACACGGCCGACGGGACCACCGGGGAGCCCGTGCTCCTCGATGCCGAGAAGGGCCTGGAGATCCTCGACCAGATCGTCACCAAGGCGACCTGCGACCCCGAGAACCCGCCCAACGAGTGCCAGTGGTAACGACGTAGATCCCGTCACACACGGGTCGGAGGGGGTCCTCCCGCCATCGGCGGAGGACCCCCTCTTCACGTCACGGCGGCGCGCGCGCATCGCCGGCGGCGGTCTCCCGGGCCCTTGACCCAGGGCCACGCGACGCGTATTCTCGATAATCGATTGTTGCATCGCGGGCCGTCCCCCCGCGGCGGACGGTGAGGTATCCCGATGATCAAGCGCGTGGCGCGCTCCGAGGCCGAGATCGTCCCCCTGCCCGGCCGGACCTGGCATGCCTACTTCGGTCCCCACAACAGCGCCGCCCGCAACGTGTCCATGGGCGTGTCCGTGTTCCCGGCGGGCTCCCGGCCCGAGGGCCACGTCCACCCCGCCGAGGAGGAGACGATCTACTGCGCCGCGGGGCGCGGCCGGATCGTCACCCCGGACGGGGTCGCCGAGGTTGAGCCCGGCGTCGTCGTCCATGTCTCACCCGGCACGTTCCATGCCACCGAGGCGGACGGCCCCGAACCGCTCGAGCTGGTGTGCCTGTTCTCCCCGCCAGTGGTGTCGGGGTCATACGAGAAGGGCCGCGGCGCATGAGCGCCCCGGCCGGCACCACCACGCCCGCGGACGCCGCTGAGGTCGAGCGCCTCGAGGAGATCGCCCGCCGGATCCGCGTCCACGTCGTGCGGGTCGTCAACCACGCGCGGGGCGGCCACCTGGGCGGCCCGCTGTCTGCCGCGGACCTGCTCGCCGCGCTGTACTTCCACACGATGCGCGTCCGGCCCGAGGACCCGGCCTGGCCCGACCGCGACCGGTTCGTGCTGTCCAAGGGCCACAGCTCGATCGGCCTGTACGCGGCCATGGCGCTCCGTGGCTACTTCCCGGAGGAGGAGCTGCTGACCTTCGATGCGGCCCACTCGAGGCTCCAGGGCCACCCGGACATGACCCGGCTGCCCGGGCTCGACATGTCCACCGGATCGCTGGGCATGGGCATCTCCGCCGCCATGGGCATCGCGCTCGGCGGGCGCCTCACCGGCCGCGACATCCGGGCGTTCGTGATGCTGGGCGACGGCGAGTGCCAGGAGGGCGAGGTCTGGGAGGCCGCGATGTCCGCGGCGAAGTACGGGCTCGACAACCTGGTCGCGATCGTCGACCACAACAAGCTCCAGCAGTTCGGCTGGCACGGGGACGGGCCGGACGGCCGCCTGCCACCGCAGGTCCCGGGCGAGCTCGCCGGCAAGTGGCGCGCCTTCGGCTGGCGCGTGCTCGAGGTGGACGGTCACGACATGCCGGCGATCCTGGGCGTCCTCGACGAGGCGACCCGGGGCGATGGGCGGCCCACGGCCGTGATCGCCCACACCGTGAAGGGCAAGGGCGTCTCGTTCATGGAGGGCCACTACTTCTGGCACACCCGCCTGATCAAGCCCGAGGAGTTCGCGCAGGCGATGGCCGACCTGGGCGAGCCCACGCCGGCGGCCGAGGAGACGGCCCGATGACGCTGCCGATCACACTGCCGATGGGGCGCCCGATGCGCGAGATCTTCGGCGAGACCGTGGCCCAGCTCGCGACCGAGGATCCGCGGGTGGTCATGCTCGACGGTGACGTCGGCAGCTCGACCCGTGGCGACATCTTCGAGCAGGCCCACCCGGACCGCTACCTCCAGATGGGGATCGCCGAGCAGAACATGCTGGGCGTGGCGGCCGGGCTCGCGACGATGGGCCTGATCCCGTTCATCAGCACCTTCGTCTCGTTCGCGGTCGTCCGGCCGCTGGACCAGATCCGGGTGCTGATCGCGCAGACCGGGCTCAACGTCAAGATCACCCCCGGCTACGCCGGGCTGTTCACCGGCATGACCGGGATGAGCCACATCATCGTGGACGACATCTCGATCATGCGGGCCATGCCGGGCATGGTCACCGTCTCCCCCGCCGACGACGTGGAGGCCGCGCAGGCGCTCCGCTGGGCGGCGGCGTACCAGGGGCCGGTGTACGTCCGGCTCGTCCGCGACGCCACCCAGCGGCTGTTCGACGAGTCCTACCGCTTCGAGTTCGGCAAGGCCGTGACCGTCCGCGAGGGCCGTGACGTGACGCTGTTCAGCACCGGCGCCCAGACGCCGCGGACCGTGGACGCCGCGGCGCTGCTCGCGGCGGAGGGCATCGACGCCCACGTGGTCCACGTGCCGACGCTCAAGCCCCTCGACGTCGAGGCGATCGTCGCCGCGGCGGACCGGACGGGGCGGGTGATCACGGTCGAGGAGCACACGGTCATCGGCGGGCTGGGGGGCGCGGTGGCGGAGACGCTGGGCCAGCACCGGCCCACCCGGATCGACCGGATCGGGCTGCAGGACCTGTACATCCAGTCGGGGCCCAACGCGGCGCTGCTCGACATCTACGGGCTGTCGGCGGCGCGGGTCAGCGAGCAGGTCCGGGACCTCCTGGCCGCCACGCCCTGAAGGTCCGCCGCCGGTTGCGCGCCGAAGGCCGGCCACCGCGGGTTGCGCGCCGAAGCCCGGCGCCCGCGGATCAGGACGGCGCCACGCCGTTCGCCGCCTGCAGCGGGCCGGTGTCCGTCAGGCCCTGTCCCAGGTGCTCGCGGACCTCGTCGAAGTGCCGCTCCAGGGCCCGGACGACGAGCTCCGGGTCGCGGAGCTGGACGGCGTCCAGGATCGGGCCGTGGAGGTTTGCGGTCCAGTTCGCGTCCGCACCGGGCGCCACGAGCGTGATGTAGGTCCGCGAGAACGGCTCCAGCGAGCGCCACACCCGCTCGAGGGTCAGGTTGTGCGAGACCTCGATCAGCTTGCCGTGGAAGCTCGCGTCCGCGAGCGCCACGGTGTGCCGGTCGCCGGCCCTGGCGGCCTGGTGCATCTGGTCGCAGTACCGGGCCAGCTCGGCGACGTCCGCGTCCGTCAGGGCGGGGACGGCGAGCCGCGCGCCGAGCGCCTCGAGCGCCGAGCGTACGGCGTACGCCTCGAGCAGCTCGCTGGTATCCGGCCGGCGCACGCGGGCCCCGCGGAAGGGCAGGATCTCGACGACGCCGAGCGCCTCGAGGCCCCGCAGCGCCTCGCGCACCGGTGCCTGGCTCGTGCCCAGCTCGCGCGCGATCCGGGTCTCGACGATCCGCGAGTGGGGCGGATATCGGCCGGCGAGGATCGCCTGCAGGATGTGGTCCTTCACCTGGTCGGCGAGGACGCTGCGCGAGATCGTGGTGTCGCCGGGCATCGTGGCTCCCTGCCGGGGCGACGTCCCGCGCCGGATCGACCGGTCGTGACCGCGGCACGCGCTCGGCCGCCCGTCGGGCACAGTCTATCGGGGCGCGCCGGCCTCGATTCGGGCGACGGCGTCCCACCACGTCACCGGGTCTGCGAGGGGTGCCGCCCTGGCGACCGCGAACTCGATCTGGGCCATGCACCGGTCACGCCACACGCCGCCCGCGAGGAACGCGTCGTGGGCGCCCGGCGCCCGGAGGTCGACGCCCAGCAGGTCGCGGCAGTCCACCGCACCGTGGGCGGCGCGAAACGCGCCCATCAGCTCCGCCGGGAGCTCGCGCGCGACCCGCTTCGCGTGCCGGTGGTCCGCGATCCGCTGCCCGGCCAGCATGCCCAGCGCGAGGGCGGCGCCCGAGATCGCGCCGCACGTCCCGCCGCCGTACGCGACGCCGCCGTTGAGGGCCATCGCGGGCGACGGATCGGCCGGCCCGGCCAGGCCGAACGCCGCCTTGAGCACGACGAACGTCGTCTCGGCGCAGCCGTACACGTTCCGGTCGTCGAGGAACAGCCGGCGGGCCGCCTCGACCGCGTCCTCGGGGTGGCCGGGGGTGGCGGGATCCATCCCCCAGATCGTAGTCCCACGGCACCGGCGCCGCGGCGGATGCACGCCGCGCCGGGCTGCGCCGACGCCTTGCAAGATTACGCAAGATCATGCTAACTTCTGTGCATGTCGTGGACGAACCCGAGCGGGATGGGCTGAGCGCCCGTGGCCGCCAGCGACCTCGCCGCCCTTCGCCGCCAGCGCCTCAGCCTGATCGTCGAATCGCGCCGGGCGGTCCGGCTGGAGGAGCTCAGCGCGGCCCTCGGCGTGTCGCAGGCCACCGTGCGCCGAGACCTGGATGAGCTGTCGTCCGACGGCCGCCTGCGACGGGTCCATGGCGGCGCCGTCGCCGTGGACGAGCGCGCCGGCGAGCCCCACTTCGAGGCCAAGGCCGCGACCGCGGCGGCCGAGAAGCTGCGCATCGCGCAGCGGGCGATCGAGCTCCTGGCGCCCGACGACACCGTCTACCTCGACAGCGGCAGCACGGTCCTCGCGGCCGCCCGCCTGCTCCACGGCTGGAACCGGCTGACCGTGGTCACCAACAGCCTGCCCGTCGCGATGGAGCTGATGGGGCGGGGGCCGCGGCTGGTCGTGATCGGCGGCGAGGTCCGGGCGACCAGCCAGGCGATCGTGGGGCCGATGACCCGCGCGATCCTCGACACGATCCACGTCGACCGGGCCCTGATGGGCACCTACGCGCTGTCGCTCGACGACGGACTGATGACCACGGACCCGTCCGAGGCCTACACCAAGGAGCTCGTGATGACCCGCGCCCGCGAGGTGATCGTCCTCGCCGACGCCGGCAAGCTCGGCAACCGGTCGCTCGTGCGCGCCGGAGGCCTCGACGACGTCGACGTCCTGGTCACCGACGCCCGGGCGGACGAGCGCACGCTCCGGGCGCTCCGGCGCCACCGGGTGCGCGTGATCACGGCATGAACCCCGACCACCCTGATTCCCCACTGCCGGAGGCCCACCTCGATGACCGCTGAGACCGCGTACCGGAGCGACGCCCGCCCCGACTTCGCCCCGTTCGAGGAGTCGTGCGGCACGATCGCCGGCTTCGCGTACACGGGCGACCTGGCGACCGAGCTCGCCGCGGGCGGGATTACGGCATCCGAGGCGCTCGACCTGCTCGACGACATGCTCGCGATCCGCGAGGTCGAGGAGATGATCGTCCGGCTCCGCTCCGGCGGCTACGAGCCCCTGGCGGGCTACGACTACCGCGGGCCGACGCACGTCTCGATCGGCCAGGAGGCGTCGCCGGTGGGGGCGTGCAGCGTGCTGCGCATCGACGACAACGTCACCAGCTCGCACCGCGGCCACGGCGACGCCGTCGCCAAGGGCTTCTCCGCCATCCGCCGGATGACCGACGACGAGCTCCGTGCCCGCGTCCCCGGTGTCACCGCGACGACCCGCGAGGCGCTGCTCGAGGCCGCCCTCGAGGAGCACGTGTTCCGCGTGATCGCCGAGCTGTTCGGCAAGGAGGAGGGCTACGGCGCCGGGCGCGGCGGCGGCATGCACATCGGCGACTTCAGCACCGGCAACCTCGGCGCCAACGCGATCGTGGGCGGCAGCGTGCCGATCGCGACCGGCGCGGCGATGGCGCACCGCTACCAGCGGTCGGACCGGGTCGTGTGCTGCTTCGCGGGCGACGGCGCGTACGCCAACGGCGTCGTGCTCGAGTCGCTCAACTGGGCGGCCCAGGCGCAGTGGACGAACCACCTCGCGGGCGACCACCCGTACGGGCTGCCGATCATCTACTTCATCCAGAACAACCACTACGGGATGACCCACCGGAGCGACGACGAGGTGATGGGCGTCGCCCACCTCGCGCGCCGGGCGGCCGGGTTCGCGACCGGCAACATGCACGCCGAGACGGTCAACGGGATGGACGTCCTGGCGGTCCGCGATGCCGTCCGGCGCGCCGTCGCGCGGTGCCGCGCGGGCGAGGGCCCGGTGCTCATCGAGGCGAGCACCTACCGCTACTACGGGCACTCCCTGTCCGACCCGCGCAACGAGTACCGGACCCGCGAGGAGGAGGCCTCCTGGCGTGCGGTGGACGCCATCGAGCGCCTCAAGGGCCAGCTCCTGGCCGGGGGGGTCGCCGACGAGGCCGCGCTGGCGGCCGTGGAGCATCGCGTCCGCGAGCGCAACGCCCGCGCCGCCGTGCGCGCCTCGGGGGCCACCGACCCCGCCCCCGCGGACGCCCTCCGGTTCCTGTACACGGACGGGGCGTCCGACGTCGTCCCCTCCGGCAGCGGCGAGGTGCGGCTGCTCGCTCCCCTGCCCGAGGCCAAGCGCGGTCCCGGCGGCGAGATCACCTACCGCGACGCGCTGCGCGACGCCCTGGCCGAGGAGATGGTCCGCGACTCGCGGGTCGTGTTCTACGGCGAGGACGTCGCCGACTACGGCGGGGCGTTCAAGCTGACCAAGGGGCTGCTCGAGTCGTTCGGGCGCGACCGGGTGTTCAACACGCCCATCTCCGAGGCGGCGATCTGCGGCACGGCGGTGGGCGCCGCGATCGTGGGGCTGCGGCCGGTGGTCGAGCTGATGTACATGGACTTCGCCCTGATGGCATCGGACCAGATCGCCAACCAGGCGGCGAAATGGCACTACATGAGCGGCGGGCAGGTCGAGGTCCCGCTCGTCATCCGGGCCTCGGTGGGCGCCGGCAAGGGCTACGGCGGCCAGCACAGCCAGAGCCTCGAGAGCCTGTTCACGCACCTGCCCGGGATCTGGGTCGTGTACCCGTCCAACCCGGCGGACGCGAAGGGCCTGCTCAAGGCTGCGATCCGGACCAGCAACCCCGTGCTGTTCGTCGAGAGCCAGGGCCTGTACCCGACAAAGGACGTCGTGCCCGACGGCGAGCACCTGGTGCCGATCGGCGTCGCGAACGTGGCCCGCGAGGGTGCGGACCTGACGCTCGTGGCGTGGGGCCCCGCGGTGCCCGACGCCCTCGCCGCCGCGGATCTGCTGGCGGCCGAGGATGGCGTCGCCGCCGAGGTCATCGACCTGCGCAGCCTCGTGCCCGTGGACATGGACACGGTCCTCGCCTCGGTCCGCAAGACCGGGCGCTGCGTCGTGGCGGCCCAGGCCGTCCTGGGCGGCAGCTTCGTCAACGAGGTCGTGGCCCGGATCCAGCAGGACGCCTTCGACTGGCTCGACGCGCCGGTCGGGCGGATCGGGGCCCAGAACGGCATCTCGCCGCAGGCCGAGAGCCTCGAGCGGGCGTTCCTGCCGGGGGTGGACGACATCGTCGCCGCCGCGCGGGCGCTCCGCTAGGCACCGGCGGGACGAGCAGGGAGCCGAACGATGGCACACGCGATCCTGATGCCCAGGCCCGGCCAGATGACGGAGGAGTGCACGGTCATCGCCTGGCACAAGCGGGAGGGCGACCCGGTCCACCGGGGCGACGTCCTGTTCGAGATCGAGACCGACAAGTCGACGATGGAGGTCGAGGCGTTCGACGAGGGCGTGGTGCTCCGGATCGTGGCCCCCGAGGGGGCGACGGTCCCCGTCAACGCCGTGTGCGCC
>CAYJOH010000089.1:0-8269 GCA_964371685.1 uncultured Anaerolineaceae bacterium | reverse complement strand
GCCATCAAGGTCCGGACCGCCGAGCTCCTCGTGGAGCGCGGGGCCATGCCACCGGTCATCACGCGCGCGAGCGCCGTGGGGACCGAGCGGTCGCGGACGCTGTTCAACGAGGCCTATCGAGAGCATGCGCGGCGGCTCGCCCGTGCGATCGACAAGCAAGGAGGTGAGTGACGCACCGAACGGGCTCGACGCAGCCACGAGGAACACGGCGGACCTTGCCCCGCGATGGGGCCCCCGGCCGCCGCAAGGAGGAGACTCGTTAATGAAGCGAAACGGATTGGTGCGCAGCTTCGTTGCGCTGGCCGCGGTTGCGGTCATCGCCGGGGCCTGCGGGGGCGGCGGCGCCACGACGGCTCCGACCACGGCCCCGGAGACGACCGCACCGGAGACGCAGGCACCTGCGACGACGTGGAAGATCGGCTACTCGAACGCCGGTGGTGTCGGCAACGGCTTCCGCGAGGAGCAGGTCTGCACCGCCAAGGCCGAGGCCCTCGCATCGGGCCAGGTTTCCGAGCTCACCGTCATCCACCAGAATGCTGACGCCGCCGGCCAGCTCCAGCAGATCCGTGACCTGATCGCGAAGGACGTCGACGCGATCGTGTTCAACCCCAACGACCCCGAGGCCCTCAACCCGGCGCTCGAGGAGGCCAAGGCCGCGGGCATCATCACCGTCTCGGTCGATGCCTACGTCACCAACGCCGACACCTACAACCTGTACAACAACCAGGTCGAGTACGCCTACCTCGGCGCCAAGTGGCTGTTCGAGCAGATGGGCGGCACCGGCAACGTCTACTACATGCGCGGCTTCGCCGGCCACCCGGCCGACACCGACCGCGACATCGGCTTCAAGCGGGCGCTGTCCGAGAACCCGGGCATCACCGTCCTCCCGAACGCCGACGGCGTCCACACCGGTTGGGACCCCGCCACCACCACCCAGCTGATCAACGACTGGCTGTCCAGCGGCCAGTACGACAACACCCAGGGCATCTGGACCTCCGGCATGGACTCCCAGGTCGTCGACGCCATCAAGGCCGCCGGCAAGGAGTTCGTGCCCATCGTCGGCGCCGACCTCGGCGCATTCGTCACCCAGCTCCTCGATCCCACGGGCTTCCCGGGCCTCGAGGGCGCGGCCGTGACCAACACCGCCGCCGTCGGCGGCGCGGGCGTCAGCCTGGCGCTCAAGCTCCTCAACGGCGAGGCGGTCGAGACCGATCCGTCTGCCAGCCAGCCCAACACGGTCCTGCTCGTGCCCGTCGTGGCCGAGAACGTGACCGACGCGGGCAAGGCCCTGCTCCAGTCGTGGCAGTCGGTCCCGGGCCTCGACCCGAACTGGCCGCTCGGCATCGAGATCGACGGCTGGACCCACTACACCTCCGAGCAGGCCATCGCCTGCAAGGGCCCGAACGACTAGCCTTCCCGGGTAGTCAAACCGCGGGGGGGGGGGCCCCCCCGCCCCCGCCCCCCCCCCCGCACCCCCTCCCTCCCCCCACACGGAAGACCATGACCGTCACCGGCACCGACATGCTGCTCGAGGCCACCGGCGTCTCCAAGACGTACGGCGCCGTCGTCGCACTCAAGTCCGCGTCCGTCGCCGTGCGCCCCGGCGAGGTCCATGCGCTGATGGGCGCCAACGGTGCCGGCAAGAGCACGCTGGTCAAGATCCTGACCGGCGCGGTCCACCCGGACAGCGGCACGATCGCCGTCCGCGGCCGGGAGCGCGTCGTCCACTCGCCCGCCGAGGCGCGCCGCGGCGGCCTCGTCTCGGTGTACCAGGAGCCGGCCCTGATCCCGGACCTTGACATCCGGTCCAACCTCCGGCTCACCGAGACGCCGATCGAGCCGTTCCGGCACTGGCTCCGCGAGCTGGGCCTCGTCGACCTCGACCTGTCGAGCATGGCGCGGCGCGTGCCGCTGGCCTCGCTCCGGATCATCGACCTCGCCCGTGCCCTCGCGATCGAGCCCGACGTGCTGATGCTCGACGAGATGACCGCGGCCCTGCCCGCCAACCTGACCGAGAAGGTCCTCGAGGTGGTCGGGCGGCTGCGCGGCGGCGACCGCTCGGTGATCTTCATCTCGCACCGGCTGATCGAGATCGCCGCCGTCTGCGACCGGGCCACGGTGCTCCGCGAGGGCGAGACCGTCGGCGTGGTGGACGTCACCGAGGGCTCCGAGGAGCGCATCGTCGAGCTGATGCTGGGCCAGGCGGTCGAGGCCATGTCGGCCCAGCCCGAGGGCGCGGCCCGGCGGCGGATCCCGGCCGGCACCACGCCCCGGCTCACCGCCCGTGCGCTCAGCCACGGGACCAAGCTCCACGACGCCTCGTTCGAGCTGTACCCGGGCGAGGTGCTCGGGGTGGTGGCCCTCGAGGGGCAGGGCCAGGACGAGCTGTTCAACATCCTCGCCGGCTCCGAGCGCCCGAGCGGGGGCGAGCTGCTCGTGGACGGCTCCGCGGTCTCGTTCCACCACCCGGCGGACGCGATCCGGACGGGCCTCGTGTACGTCGCGGCCGACCGCGCCGAGGCGCTGCTGATGCAGCGGTCGGTCCGCGAGAACATCGCCCTCCCGTTCACGACCCGCCTCCGCCACTGGGGCCCGATCGACCTGTCCGCCGAGCGCAAGCGGGTGGACGCCGCGATCGCGACGCTCCAGATCGACACCCGGGCCAAGGGCGAGGTGCGACGCCTCTCGGGCGGCAACCAGCAGAAGGTGACGATCGCCCGCTGGGTGGCCGGCGGCGTCCGGACGATGCTGTGCTTCGACCCCACCCGGGGCATCGACATCCGGACCAAGAGCCAGATCTACGTGCTGCTCCGCGACCTCGCGGCGGCGGGCGCGGCGGTGCTGCTGTACACGTCCGAGCTCAAGGAGGTCCAGCTGGCCTGCGACCGCGCGATCGTGATCTTCGGTGGTCGCGTGGTCGCCGAGATCGCGGTCGAGGACGCGGACGAGCCGGCCCTGCTCCGGGCGGCCTACAACCTGCGCTCCGACGCCCGGATGCCCGAGCACGTCGCGGCCGAGGCGGTCGCCGAGGCCGAGGCCGCGTCCGATGATGATTCACCGCCCGCCGCACCGGCCGGCGATACCGTCGCGGCGATCGAGCCGGAGGCCGGCCGATGAGCGCCGCCGCCACCGTCGACACCGCCCGCTCGCGCCCGGCCGACGCCGTCGTGGGCGCCCTGCGGCGCAACGCGTGGACGCTGGGGCTGCTGGCGTTCCTGGCCCTGCTGCTCGTGTACACCCGACTCATCCAGCCGACGTATGGGGTGACCGGCGTCCAGGGCCTCGCGATCTCGGTGCTGCCCCTGGCGCTGGCCACCGTGGGCCAGGCGATCGTCGTCCTGTCGGGCGGCATCGACCTCTCGGTCGGCTCGATGATGGCCCTCACCAGCGTCGTGGCGGCCTCGCAGATGAAGGGCCAGAGCGAGGAGCTCGGCATCGCCGTGGCCATCGGCGTGCTGCTGCTGGGCCTCCTGCTGGGCGCGATCAACGGCGGCCTGGTCGTCCTCACCCGGGTGCCGGACATCGTGGTGACCCTCGCGATGTCGTTCGTCTGGGCGGGCTGCGCGCTGCTCGTCCTCAAGACGCCCGGCGGCGGGTCCGCCGTGTGGCTCAAGGAGCTCGTCAAGGGCTCGCTGTTCAACGAGTGGATCCCCAAGGCGGCGGTCGTCATGATCGTGGTCGTCGCGCTGGTCTGGCTGCCGGTCTCGCGCTCGAGGCTCGGCCTGTCGCTGTACGCGGTGGGCAGCAACCAGCTGGCGGCGTTCCGCAGCGGCGTGTCCGTCGGCCGCACGAAGCTCCTGTCCTACACGCTGCTGGGGCTGTTCGCGGCCCTCGCCGGCCTCAGCCTCACCGCCAACACGGGCATCGGGACGCCGGTGCCGGGTCCCTACACGCTGACCAGCGTGGCGGCGGTCGTGCTCGGCGGGGTGAGCCTCGCCGGCGGCCGGGGCGGCGTGTTCGGGCCGATCGTGGCTGTGGTCATCCTCCAGCTGATCAGGAGCGACATGACGTTCCTCAACCTCAACAGCAACCTCGCGACGGTCGCGAACGGGATCATCCTCATCGGCGTGGTCATGTTCGGCAGCCTGATCCAGATGCGGAGGGCCCGCGGATGAGCGGCGTCGCCAGCGCCCCGCCGGCGGTGCCGAGCACACGCAACCCGTTGCTCACCGCCGCGATGTGGCGCGGCGTGTTCCGGGACCGCCCGATCCTGCCGCTGCTGGCCCTGCTCGCACTGCTCGTGGGCCTGTCGGAGCTGGCCCGGCCGGGCATCGTCAACCCCAACTGGGCGGGCGTGATCCTGCGCACCGCCGTGCCGCTGGCGATCCTCGCCGGCTGCCAGACGCTGACGATGCTGACCGGCGGCATCGACCTCTCGGTCGGGGCCGTCGCGTCCATGTCCGGGTTCCTGGTCGCGACGCTGGTCGGCGACCAGGGGCTGTGGGTGGCGCTGCTGCTGGCCGTCACCGCGGCCGGGCTGGCCGGGCTGCTGACCGGCATCGGCGTCGGCGTGTTCCGGGTCCACCCGCTGATCATGACCCTGGGCATGAGCCTGGTCGTGCTCGGCCTGTCCAACGCGTGGCAGCTGGTGATGGTCCAGACGGGCTCCGGCACGCCCGAGGAGCTCCGCTGGATCGGGTCCGGGTCGTTCGCCGGGATCGTGCCCCACAGCCTCGTGGTGTTCGTGCCGCTGGCCGCGCTGATCCTGGTGGGCCTGCGCCGGACAGGGTACGGCCGGCTGCTGTACGCGATCGGCGACAACCCGGTCGCGGCGCGCCTGTCGGGCGCCCGGGCGTGGCAGGTGATCGTCGGCCTGTACGTCATCTCGGCGGTCATGGCGGCGATCGCGGGGTTCGTGCTGTCGGGCCTCACCAACGTCGCCAGCGTGACCCTGGCCGACTCGTACGTCCTGCCGTCGGTGGCCGCGGCGGTGATCGGCGGGACGTCGATCATGGGCGGCCGGGGTGGCTACGGCGGCACGATCGCGGGCGCGCTGATCCTGACCGTGGTCACCTCGCTGCTGTCGTCGCTGGGCTACCCGGAGGCGGTGCGCCAGGTGCTGTTCGGCGCGATCATCGTCAGCGTGGCGGCCGCGTACACCCGGATCACCGCGGAGTCCTGAGCGACCGGGAGGAGCTTGGCGCATGATCGCGGAGACCTCCTGGCTGCCCCAGTACCGGCAGATCGAGCAGGCCCTCCGCGCCCGCCTGGCGGCGATGCGCCCGGGGGAGCGGCTCCCCTCCGACGCCGAGCTGTGCGACGAGTTCGGCGTCAGCCGGATGACCGCGCGGAACGCGATGCAGCGCCTGGCCGAGGACGGCCTGGTGCAGCGGGTGCCGGGGCGCGGGACGTTCGTGCTGGTGCCGCCGGCCCACCGCCACGCGGACCGCCTGATGGCGTTCTCGCACGAGATGGCACGCCAGGGCCGGACGCCGGGCTCGCGGCTGCTCGCGCGCGAGGTCCGGCCCGCGACGGGCGCCGAGGCGGCGGCCCTCGAGGTGGCGGCCGCCGACCCGGTCGTCCTGGTGCGCCGCCTGCGCCTGGCCGATGGCGTGCCGATCGCGATCGAGACGGCGGTGCTCGTGCGCCGCACGACGGACGTCGTCATGGCCGCCGACCTCGAGCGCGGCTCGCTGCACGAGGCGCTGGCACGGGCTGGGCTCCACCTGCGCCGAGGGAGCGCGACGATCACCGCCGAGGCCGCGACGCCCGAGGACGCCCGCCTGCTCGAGGTGGGGCCGGGCGAGCCCCTGCTCGTGGAGCGGCGGGTCATCGCGGACGTCCAGGGACGCCCGATCGAGGCGACCGAGTCGCGCTACCCGGGCGACCGCTACGCCCTGGATGTCCGGTTCGACGTCGAGGGCGCCGCCGGCGGACCGGGGTGAGCGCCCCGGTGGGCCTTCGTCCGGGCGCGGCACTCGCGCCCCGGGAGCGCGTGCGGGCGGCCCTCGCGCATCGTGAGCCGGACCGGATCCCGCTGGATATCGGCGGGTCGCGGATGACCGGGATCCATGTCCGCGCCTACCCGGGGCTGCGGACGGCGCTGGGCCTGCCGCCGGTCGAGGTCCGGGTGGGCGACCTCACCCAGCAGCTGGCCGAGGTGGACGCGGACGCGATGGACGCCCTGGGCTGCGACGTCCGGATGGTGGGGCCGCGCGCGGGCCGGTCGTACCGGCGCGAGCTGGTGGATGACGGCGCGTTCGTCACGTTCCGCGACGAGTGGGGGGTGGGGCGCCGGATGCCGCGCGACGGCGGCCTGTACTTCGACTCGTTCGACGCGCCGCTGGCCGGGGACCCGTCGCCGGCCGAGATCGACGCCTTCCCGTGGCCGGACGCGACGGACCCGGCGCGCTACGCGGGCATGGCCGAGGCGGCGCGGCGGATCGCCGGGGACGAGGGGCGGGCCGTCCTCGTCGGGTCGATCTGCGGCGGCCTGACGGAGGGCCTGTTCAAGCTCCGCGGGTTCGAGGACGGATACCTCGACCTGGCGGGCGACCCCTTGCGCGCCAGGCGGGTCATGGAGCGGATCCTGGAGGTCAAGCTCGGGTACTGGGAGCGGGCGCTGGCCGCGCTGGGCGACGCCGTGGACGTCGTGGCCGAGGCGGACGACCTGGGCGGCCAGGACCGGTTGCTGTTCTCGCCGCGCACCTACCGCGCCCTGGTCAAGCCGCTCCAGCGCGAGCTGTTCGCGTTCATCCGCGCCCGGACCCGGGCTGCCGTGTTCTTCCACACCTGCGGCGCCGTCCGCGAGCTGATCCCGGACCTGATCGAGATCGGGGTGGACGCCCTCAACCCCGTCCAGGTCTCGGCCGCCGGCATGTCGACCGCCGAGCTCAAGGCCGAGTTCGGGTGCGACCTCGTGTTCTGGGGCGGCGGCGTGGATACGCAGCGCGTCCTGGGTTCCGGCACGCCCGACGAGGTGCGGGCGGAGGTCCGGCGCCGGATCGCCGACCTGCGCCGGGGCGGCGGGTTCGTGTTCGCCACCGTCCACAACATCCAACCGAACGTCCCGCCGGCCAACCTGCTCGCGATGTGGCAGGCGTGGCGAGAGGAGGCCCCGCATGCCCAGCCTTCCCAGCCCTGACCCGCGGTCCGTCGCCGGGCGGCTCGTCCTCGACGACGCCGTCGTGCCCGGGCGGCTGTCGATCGAGGACGGCGTCATCGTCGCCGTCGAGCCCGACGAGGCGGCGGCCGGCGGCCCGTTCGTCGCCCCCGGGTTCGTCGACGTCCACGTCCACGGCTGGGGCGGCCACGACGCGATGGGCTCGGCCGCGGACCTGGACGGGATGGCACGGGCCCTGCTGCGCCACGGCGTGACCTCGTTCCTGCCCACGGCGGTGACGGCGTCCGTCGACGCCCTGCGCGCGTTCGCGGACCGGGTGCGCGACTGGATGCCCGGCGCGCCGGCCGACGGCGCCGAGCCGCTGGGGTTCAACCTCGAGGGGCCGTGCATCGCGGTCAAGCGCAAGGGGGCGCAGAACCCGGACTTCATCGTGGCCGCCTCGGACGTGCCGCCCGCCGCCTGGGAGCCGCTGCTGGCCGGGATGCGGATCATGACCGTGGCGCCCGAGCCGCCGGGAAACCTCGAGCTCATCCGCTGGCTGGCGGCGCATGGGGTCGTGCCGTCGATCGGCCACTCCGAGGCCACGCTCGAGGAGGCGCGGGCGGGGTACGCCGCGAGCCATGCCGCCGGGGGCCGGACGACCACCACCCACCTGTTCAACGCGATGAGCGGCGTGTCCCACCACGCCCCGGGCCTGGCGGTCGCCGCGCTCACCGACGACGAGGCGTACGTGGAGCTGATCGCCGACGGCCACCACGTCCACCCGTCGCTGTGGCCGATCATCACCCGCACCAAGCCGGCGGACCGGCTGGTGCTCGTCACCGACGCGCTGTCGATCGCCGGCACGCCGCCCGGGACCGCCGTGCTCGGTGGCCTGGCGATCGAGAACCGGGGCGACCGGGCGACGCTCGCCGGCTCGGACACGCTGGCGGGGAGCGTCATCGCGCTGGATACCGCAGTCCGGAACCTCGCCCGCTCGGGGGTGCCGTTGCCGCGTGCCGTGGCGGCGGCGTCGCGCAACCCGCTGGCGCTGATCGGGGTGGGGGACCGCGGGCGGATCGCGGTGGGGCAGCGGGCGGACCTCGTGGAGCTGGACGACGAGCTGCGCGTCGTGCGCGTCGCGCGCGCCGGGGCGTGGTTCGCGGGCGCCTGACGGCCACGTTCGCGGGCGCCTGACGGACGCCGCGCGACGGGTCGTTCCCGGAC
>CAYJOH010000088.1:0-8293 GCA_964371685.1 uncultured Anaerolineaceae bacterium | reverse complement strand
GCGCCCTGCTCGGCGAGCCACTCCTCGTAGTTCGTCTCGTCCACGCCCTTGTCCACGTCGCTCTTGGTGAGCAGCAGCGGAGAGCGCGCGGCGCGAATCGTCTCCTCGGTGATGATGCACTTGCGCACATCGGAGCGCTCCGGGATGTCGAACATCACCTCGAGCAGCGCCTCCTCGACGATCGAGCGCAGCGCCCGCGCGCCCGTCTTGCGATCCAGCGCCACCTCGGCGGCGGCGCGCAGCGCACCAGGCGTGAACACCAGCTCCACCTTGTCCAGGGACAGGAACTTCTGGAACTGGCGGGTGACCGCGTTCTTGGGCTCCACGAGGACCCGCATCAGGTCGGCCGCCGTGAGCGGCGACAGCGTGACGATCACCGGCAGCCGGCCGATGAACTCCGGGATCAACCCGAACTTGAGCAGGTCCTCGGGCATCAGCTTCTCGATGATCCGGGCGCGGTCCGCGGCGGACAGCGCACTGTCTGCCCCGAACCCGATCGCCCGCTTCCCCACACGGTTGCGAATGATCTTCTCCAGACCGTCGAAAGCGCCGCCGGAGATGAACAGGATATTGGTCGTATCCACCTGCACAAAATCCTGGTGCGGGTGCTTGCGGCCGCCCTGCGGCGGCACCGAGGCAATCGTGCCCTCGATCAGCTTCAGCAGCGCCTGCTGCACGCCCTCGCCCGAGACGTCGCGGGTGATCGACGGGTTGTCGGCCTTGCGCGCGATCTTGTCGATCTCGTCGATGTAGATGATCCCGCGCTGCGCCCGCGCGACGTCGAAGTCGGCCGCCTGGATCAGGCGCAGCAGGATGTTCTCGACGTCCTCGCCGACGTAGCCGGCCTCGGTGAGCGACGTGGCGTCCGCGATGCAGAACGGCACGTCCAGCACGCGGGCGAGGGTCTGGGCCAGGAGCGTCTTGCCCGAGCCCGTCGGCCCGACGAGCAGCACGTTGGACTTCTGGAGCTCGACGTCGTCGACGGCGGACCCGGCGTTGATCCGCTTGTAGTGGTTGTAGACGGCGACCGAGAGGACCTTCTTCGCCTTCTCCTGGCTGATGACGTACTGGTCCAGCGACGAGGTGATCTGGCGGGGGTTCGGGAGCTTCTGCTGGGCCGGGCGCGCCTTGGGCGCCTCCAGCATCTCCTCCTCGATGATCTCCTGGCACAGGTTGATGCACTCGTCGCAGATGTAGACGCCCTGCCCCGCGATGAGCTTGCGGACCTGTTCCTGGCTCTTGCCGCAGAACGAGCAGCGGTACGGGACCTTGGTCCCCTTGTTGCCCGTCGTGGTCACCGGCACGTCGTCCCCTGCCTAGCGGTCCGCCGTCCCGGGCTCGGCGGACGACGAGCCCTTCCGGCTGCCACCCTCCCCGCCGGCCAGGCCTGCGTCGTGCGCCTGCGCGATCAGCGAGTCGCCGGTGAGGGTGTAGACCGCGTCGATGATGCCATAGTCCTTGGCCTGGTCGGGACCCATGAAATAGTCCCGATCCGTGTCCTTGACCACCTTGTCGAGCGGCTGTCCCGTGTGGCGGGCGAGGATCTCGTGATTGACCTGGACGAGGTACTCCCACTCCCTCATCTGGATCAAGGCGTCGGGTGCGTTGCCGCGGAAGCCGCCAGACCCCTGGTGGATCATGACCCGGCTGTGCGGGAGGGCGTAGCGCTTGCCCTTCGCGCCGGCAGCAAGCAGCACGGCCGCCATCGAGGCCGCCATGCCGATGCAGATCGTGCTCACCGGTGCCCGCAGGTACTGCATCGTGTCGTAGATCGCGAGCCCGCTGGTCACGACGCCGCCGGGCGAGTTGATGTACAGGCTGATGTCCTTCTCGGGGTCCTCGGACTCGAGGAACAGCAGCTGCGCGATGACGAGGTTGGCGAGGTGGTCGTCGATCGCGTCGCCCAGGAAGATGATCCGCTCCCGGAGCAGGCGCGAGTAGATGTCGTACGCGCGCTCCCCGCGGCTGGTGGACTCGATGACCATCGGCACGAGCATCGTTGGTCTCTCCTGCGTTCGGTCCGTCGCCGGCATCAGCCGGCGGGTGCGGTCTCGGGACCCGGGATGGCGCCCGGGTCGGTGGCATCGATGGCGGCGGCCGCCTCGGCCTGCGAGGCGTCGACGGCCGAAGGCGCGTCATCCTCGAGGTGGGGCAACGGGGGGTGATCGGGGTTGGCGGCGAGCCAGCGGTCGACGAGCCCTTCGACGACCCGGGTCCGCCGCAGCGAGCTGCGGATGAAGTTGCGGCCGCGCTCGGACTCGAAGTACCGGATCGTCTTGGGATCCTGGTAGCGCTGGCGGGCGCGCTCGATCTCGGCCTCCACGTCCGCCTCGGGCACCTCGATGCCCTCGGCCTCGGCGATCTTGCTGAGCACCAGCAGCACCTTCGTGCGCTGCTCGGCCCGGGGACGGAACTCCGAGTGGAGGTCCGCTTCGGACTTCTCGGTTGCCTTGAGGTACGCGGGCTCCGAGATCCCCTGGCGTGCCAGCGTCGAGCGGAACTCGTCGTGCATGACCTCGACCTCCTGGTCGATCAGCACGTCCGGCAGCTCGAGCGTCGCGTTGGCGACCGCGTAGTCGATGATCCGATCCGAGAACTCGTGGCGGGCGCGGTCCAGCGCGTTCCGGCGCAGCCGCTCCCCGACCTCCGACTTGAGCACGGCCAGGTCCGCGTAGTCGCCCATGTTCCGGGCGAAGTCGTCGTCCGCCTCGGGGAGCACCTTCTCCCGCAGCTCCTTGAGGTCGACCGCGAAGTGCGCCTGCTGGCCGGCCAGGCTCTCCTCCGGGTAGTCGTCGGGGAACGTGATGTCGAACTCGGCGGACTCGCCCGGCCTGAGGCCGATGAGGTTCGCCTCGAAGCCCGGGATCAGGCGCTCCTCGCCCAGGATCAGCGGCATCCGCTCGGTCGTGCCGCCCTCGAACGGGACGCCGTCCCTGGTGCCCACGAAGCCGATGATCGCCCAGTCGCCGTCCCGTGCCCCGCGGTCCTCGACCGCCGCCAGCGTGGCGTTCTGGTCGCGCAGCTCCTCGACCACCTTGTCGACCTTGGCGTCGTCGACGGTCTCGATCTCGGGCCGGAAGTTGAAGCTCGCGTAGTCGCCGAGCGTGACCTCGGGCCGGACCTGGACCGTGGCCTTGAACACGAGGGGCTTGCCCTCCTCGGCCTGGACGACCTCCACGTCCGCATTGGTCAGCGGCAGGATCCCCTGCTCCATGAGCGCCTCGCGGTAGGCGTCCTGCACGAGGTGCTCCACGGCCTCGTCGAGCACGGCGCCGGGGCCCAGGACACGCTCCAGGATCGGGCGCGGGGCCTTGCCCGGGCGGAAGCCGGCGACGCGAGTGCGGCGCGAGAGGCGGCCGGTTGCGTCGCGGACGGCGCGGTCCAGCCGGTCGGCGGGGATCTCGATCTCGAGGAGGACGGAGCTCTTGGGGGCAGGGGTGGCGGTCACATTCATCGCCGGCCGAGTATAGGGTGGGTCGACCGGCCGGGCGGGCACGGGTAGACTCGGCCCCCGGGCGAGTGGCGGAATGGCAGACGCGCCGGCCTTAGGAGCCGGTGCCCCGTGAGGGGCGTGTCGGTTCGAATCCGACCTCGCCTACCAGCTCGGTCGCCTCGCCTACCCAGCAGCGGCTCTGGCGGCGCCCAGCCCGGCGCGTGACGACCGGCGTCAGGCGGGCGGCGTGGCGCGCTTGTCCGCCGGTGCCGACGTGGCCGCCGGCTGCCCCGACGCGGCCGCGCGGCGTGCCTTCACCTTGTCCAGCTGCTCGGCGACCGTCGAGCCGTCCGGATCGAGCAGCTGCTCCAGGAGCTGGCGCCCGTAGCGGTCGACAAGCGGCTTGCCGACCGACGCCAGCATCAGCGCGGCCACGCCGGACAGGTCCCGCTTGCGGCGCTCCTCGCCGTGCTCCTTGAGATAGCCGGCGAACTCGCGCTCCAGCGTGCCGCGCACGCGGGTGCCGTCGTCGCCCAGCTCCCGGAGGGCCTTGTCGATCTCCTTGGGCAGCATCGACTTGGGCATTGGGTCCGGCTTGCCGAAGATCGCGTTGCGCGCGCCGCGCAGCACCTTGACCGGCCCGCCGACCAGCAGGAAGCCGGCGCCGGCCGCGAGCCCGGCGGTCCGGGCGGGGTTGCGGCGGATCTTGGCCTTGACGTCGACCGCGGCACGGGCCGACGCCTCGAGCCGGTCGAGCTCGTCGTCGACGGCGCCGCGTGCCGTCAGGACCGCGGCGCGCGCGGCATCCGTGCCTTCGCCCACTCGATCGTCTCCTTCGTGGTGTCGATGGTCGCCTGCGGCCAGAACCGCGCCTTGAGCGCCTCGCCGTCGATGCCCTCGCGGCTGACGGTCACGCCCATGAGGACCGGCCAGGCAAGCAGCCAGACCGTGATGCCGATCGCGATGCCCACCCGCCAGCCGGGCGTCAGCGCGCTGACGGCACCGATGATGGCGCCGAGCACGAGGCCGCCGATCAGCCCGCCGCCCGCGGAGCCGCCCCGGTACCCGAGGCCGAGCCCGACGAGCGCCCCCACGAGCGCGAGGATGACCGTCCCCACGAGCAGCGGCCGGACGCCCGGATCCACGCCCAGGTTGAGGCCCTCCCCGATGCGGCGCCACGCCTCGTTGGGCAGGTGCGCGCCCAGGAGCGCGGCGACCACGATGCCGGTCAGGAACGCGGCCACGAACATGACGCCGAGACGCGGAACGCGGATCGCGAGCAGGCCCGCGAGCACGGCGAGCGCGATCAGCAGGAGCGACCCGTGTAGGAGCCCCCAGCCCATCGACCCGAAGACAGCCTCGCCGAGGAACAGGAACAGTCCGATGCCGAGCAGGAGGCCGAGGAACAGGATGCAGGCGAGCGCGAACGCGCCGAGGGCCGCCGCCCGGGCGACCTCGCCCTTGATCTCGTCCGCCTCCGCCCTGGCGAGGTCGATGTGCGCACGGACCAGGCCCAGCAGGGCCTCCCTGGTGTTCCGCGCCTGGCCGCGAAGGCCGGGCGGGGCGTCGTCTGGAGCGGGCCGGGTGGGATCCAGCGGTCGTCCTCCGCGGAGGGGTGGGCAGGCCTGGGGACGGCCGAATCATACCAGTGGGTCCGCGCGACCCGGCACCGCGCACGCTACCCTCCGCCCATGCCGGATCCCGCCCCCGCCCCGCGCCCCATCGTCACGGCCGAGCTGCTGGCCGTGGGGACGGAGCTGACCGTGGGCGAGACCACGGACACCAACAGCGGTACCCTCGCCCGCTCGCTGGTGTCGCACGGCGTGGCCGTGGGGCGCGTGTCGAACCTGCCGGACGACCGGGCGGTGGTCGTGGAGGCGCTCCGGCTGGCCCTGACCCGCGCCGACCTCGTGATCACGACCGGCGGCCTGGGGCCCACGCCCGACGATCTCACCCGCGAGTCCGTGGCCGACGTCTGCGGCGAGGCGGTTACGGTGGACCCGGAGATCCTCGCCTGGCTGCAGGGCCTGTGGGCGCGTCGCCGGCTGCCGTTCCCGGGCACCAACGTCAAGCAGGCGTGGGTCATCGCATCCGCCACGATCCTGCCCAACGGCAACGGGACGGCACCCGGCTGGTGGGTGGACCGCCCCGACGGCCGGGTGATCGTGACCCTGCCCGGGCCGCCGCGGGAGCTGGGCCCGATGTGGGAGCTCGAGGTGCTGCCCCGGCTCGCGGCGCGCGGCGTCGGCGTGGACACGGAGGTGCGCACCCTGCGGCTGACCGGGATCGGCGAGTCGCAGGTCGCCGAGCTCCTGGGCGAGGCGCTGCTGCGGGCGGCGAACCCGAGCGTCGCCACGTACGCCCGGCACGAGGCCGTGGACGTTCGGGTGTCCGCCCGCGCCGATGCCGGTCGGAGCGCCGCCGAGCTGGCCGACGAGGCCGAGGCCGCGGTGCTCGCGGCCGTCGGCGATCACGTCTGGGCCCGCGGCGACACGTCCTGGGCCGGCGCCCTGGGGCATGTGCTCGCGGAGCGCGGCTGGACGCTGGCGACCACCGAGCGCGACACGCGCGGCGCCATGGTCTCCCTGCTGCGCACGCTCGATGCCCTGGTGTTCGCCGAGGTCGTCAACGACCCCGAGGGCCCGGCGCCGGACCCGGTCGCCGAGGCCGAGCGCGTGCGCGCCCAGGCGGGGACGGACGTGGGTCTCGCGATCCGGGGCACGCCGGCCCGCGGCGAGATGCGGGTGGACATCGGCATCGCGACGCCCGCGGGCACGCACCGCGACCGGAAGCTGGCGCTCCTGCGCGGCAGCCAGGGGGCGGACCGGGCGGCGATCGCCGCCGCCGCGGTGCTGCTGGCGCATCTCCGCGCGACGAAGCCCTAGCGAGCCCGGGCGACGACCCGGCAGCCCGGGCGACGACCCGGCAGCCCGGGCGACGACCCGGCGACGCCCGGCGGCCCGCGACCGTCGACCTAGCGGCGGGCCGCCCGGCGGAGCCCCTCGAGGTCGAGGATCGTGATCGAGTCCCGCTCGACGCGGATCAAGCCGTCCGCTACCACGTGGCCCAGCAGCTTGTTGACGCTCTGGCGGGTGCTGCCGACCATCGCGGCCAGCTCGCCCTGGGTGATGGGGCCGTCGAGCCGGATCTCGCCGCCACGGCCCGGGCTCCCCTGCTCCTCCGCCATCCTGGCCAGCCGGGCGGCGAGCCTGCCGGCGATGTCCAGGAAGTGGAGCTCCTCCACGTGGCTCGTCAGCCGGCGGAGCTCCTGGGCGAGCGCGGCGAACACGCGGTCCCGGATGGACGGCACCTCCACCAGCTGCCGGAACCGGTCGCGCGGCAGGACCAGCGTGTCGGTCGGGCCTACCGCCGTCGCCGAGGCGCTCCGCGGCGCCCCGTCCAGCAGCGCCAGGGCCCCGAACCATTCGCCGGGCCGGAGCGTCGTGAGGATCGCCTCCACCCCGGTGTCGGACTGGCTGGAGATCTTGACCCGGCCCGAGAGCACGATGTGAAGCGCGTCGCCCGGGTCGCCCTGGTGGAAGATCACCTCGCCCCGGCGATAGCGCCGGGTGCGTACCCCGGCGACCAGCGCGTCCACGTCCTGCGGGTCGAGCTCGCGGAACAGCGGCATCGACTCCAGCGCGAGGCGCAGCGCCGCGGCGTCCGGCTGTGGGCGGGCCTGGCTCACGCGTCGTCCCGGGCGCCGGTCAGGTGATGGACAGGACCGGCGTCTGTGCCGTCGCCGCTCGGACGCTCATCTGCGCGGCGACGAGCCCGGCCACGTGCTCCAGCGCCTGAGCCGCAGGGCCCGGCTCGCGCTGGGCGACCGCGGGCACGCCCACGTCGCCGCCCTGGCGGACGGTCACGTCGAGCGGGATCTTGCCCAGGAACGCCAGGTCGTGCTCCTGCGCGAAGCGCTCGCCGCCGCCGCGGCCGAAGATCTCCGTCGCCTCGCCGCAGTGGGGGCACACGAACGCGCTCATGTTCTCGACGATCCCGATCACGGGCACGTTCATCCGCCTGAGCATCGCGAGCGCCTTGGTCACGTCCGACAGCGCGACGTCCTGGGGCGTGGTCACCAGCACGGTGCCGCTGATCGGCACCGCCTGGGCGAGCGTCAGCTGCGCGTCCGAGGTGCCGGGCGGCAGGTCCACCACGAGGTAGTCCAGCTCGCCCCACTCCACGTCGCGCAGGAACTGCTGGATGGCGCCGCCGATGAGCGGGCCGCGCCACACGATCGGCTGGCCCTCGGGGACGAAGAACTGGATCGAGATCACCTTCACGCCGTGCCGCTCGAGGGGCACGATCTTGTTGTTGGGGCTGGACACCGGCTGGCCCTCGACGCCCAGCATCATCGGGATGTTGGGGCCCGTGATGTCCGCGTCCAGCAGCCCGACTGACGCCCCGGCCCGGGCCAGCGCGACGGCGAGGTTGACGCTCACCGTGCTCTTGCCCACGCCGCCCTTGCCCGAGGCGACCGCGATCACGTTCTTGACGCCCGGGACCAGCTGCTCGGCGGTCCGCGGCGCGGCGCGACGGACCGTGGCGCCCCAGGTGATCGCGATCCCGGCCACGCCCACGGGCGCCAGCGCCCGCCGGACCTCGGTCTCGATCTCGTCCTTGAGTGGGCAGGCGGGCGTCGTGAGCTCGATCGTGAACGCGACATCAGGCCCGTCGATCACGAGGTCCCGGACCATGTTCCGCGTGACGAGGTCCCCGCCGAGCTCGGGCTCCTGGACGGTGCGGAGGGCGTCGAGGACCGCGGCCTCGGAGATGGCACTCATCGGGGATGTCTCGCTCCTGTGCACGGCACCCGCCGATTTCGGAGACGCGGGCCGCCGATATCGTACCCGCGGCCCG
>CAYJOH010000087.1:0-8348 GCA_964371685.1 uncultured Anaerolineaceae bacterium | reverse complement strand
CTCTACCGGATCGACGCGGGCTGACACTCCCGCCTCGGGGTTCCGCTCGGCCGGGCCGGCCACTACCATCCGGCGATGGCCGGGTACGCGACACTAGGGCGGGTCGAGGGCGCGCGGGTGCGAGCGCTCCCGTGGCGGCGACCCTCGCCCGATGCGTCGCCCGAGGCCTGGCCACCGGTCGCCGGCCGCGAGCCCGCCCCGCGGCGCCCGCTCCGCGAGGTGATCCCGGAGAAGTGGCGGGACGCCCGCGAGGAGCTGGCGATGACCACCTTCTTCCTGCTGGATCCCGAGAGCTGGCGCTAGCGCGACGAGCCGCCGGCTGCGGCGCAGACGTCCCGGCTACGCCGCCGCCGCGATCTCGCGCAGCTCGGCGACCAGGCGATCCACCTCGGCCGCCGTGTTGTAGTGCATCAGGCCGATGCGCAGGACGCCCTCGGGCTCGAGGCCCAGTCGCTCGATCGGCCCAACCGCGTAGAAGTCCCCCCACCAGGTCGCGATCCCGCGGTCGCCGAGCGCGGTCGAGGCCGCCTCCGGCGTCACGCCGGCCAGGGTCACGGCCGCCGTGGGCACCCGCTCCTCGAACCGGTCGCGCTCCGCGATCCCCCACAGCCGGAGGCCCGGGATCGTGGCCAGGCCGTCCAACAGCCGACCGAACAGCGGCATCTCGTAGGCGCGGATGGCGGCCATGCCCGCGTGCGCGTGGAGCCGCCGCCCGGTCAGGCCGGGGAACCGGGCCGCGAAGCCGGCCCCGTACCGCTCCCCCACCATCGCGAGGTACTCGACCGCGGCCAGCGTCCCGGCGATCCCCTCGTGGTTGAGCGTCCCGGTCTCGAACCGGTCGTACGCCGGGCGCAGCTTGTACGTGGGCAGCGCGTCGAGGACGTCGCGGCGCCCGTACAGGACGCCGACGTGCGGGCCGAAGAACTTGTATGCCGAGCAGGCGAGGAAGTCGGTGCCCAGCGCCTGGACGTCGATCGGCAGGTGAGGGGCGGCGGCGACGGCGTCGACGTACGTGAGCGCGCCCGCCTCGTGGGCGCGGCGGACCAGCTCGGCGACCGGGTTGACCGTCCCCACGGCGTTGGACGCCCAGCCGAACGCGACCAGCTTCGGCCGGCCGTGCAGCAGCGCGTCGAACCCCTCGACATCGAGCGTGACGTCCTCGGGCCGGATGTCCACGGTCCGGACCGTGAGGCCGCGATCCGCGGCGGCGCTGCGCCACGGCCCGACGTTCGCCTCGTGGTCGAGTGCGGTCACCACGATCTCGTCGCCGGGGGCCATGGTCGCCGTGATCGACCGCGCGACGTGCATGGTCAGGGTCGTCATGTTGGCGCCGAACTTGATCTCGGACGCATCGGCGGCGTTGAGCAGGTCCGCCATCGCGAGGTGCGCGTCCTCGAGCATCGCGTCGCTGCGACGCGAGGTCAGGAACGGCCCGTCGTGGTTCGCATTGGACTCGCGGTAGTAGCGCGAGACGGCCTCGATGACCGAGTCCGGGACCTGCGTCCCGCCCGGCCCGTCGAACAGGGCCACCGGGAGGCCGCCCTGCTCGATGGCGAGGGCCGGGAAGCGGGCGCGGAGCGCCTCGACGTCGAACTCGGGCATGGGGCTCCTCACGGTCGCGGGAGCCTCGATGCTATCGCGATCCGGCGGGCCGGCGAAGCGCCGCCGCGGCGGCCGGGGAGGGCGGCGGGCCCCCGGGGGGGCGGGGGGGGGGGGGGGGGGGGGGGGGGGGGGGGGGCCGGCCCCCCCCCGGCGGCCGCGGGGGCGCGGAAGAGCGGGGGCCGGGGTCAGGCGGCCGGGGAACGGTGGCCGGGTCAGGCGGCCCTGGACACGGCGTCCGGCCGGGAGGCGGCCGCCGCCTCCTCGACCGCGACATCGATCTCGAGCTTGATCTCCTTGCCCACCAGCCAGCCGCCGGTCTCGAGGGCCACGTTCCAGGTCAGGCCCCAGTCCTCGCGGTTGAGCTTCGTGGTGGCGTGGAACCCGGCGCGGCGGGCGCCGTTCATGCCCACGTACAGGCCCAGGAACGCCACCTCGAAGGTGACCGGCCGGGTGACGCTGCGGATCGTCAGGTCGCCCGTGACCCGGTAGTCGTTGCCGCCCCGGGGCTCGACCGCCGTGGTCGTGAACGTGATCCGGGGATGGGCGTCCGCGTCGAGGAAGTCGGCCGAGCGGAGATGGCCGTCCCGCTGCTCGACGCCGGTGTTGAGCGATGCCGCGTCCACGCTGAAGGTCCCGCTCGCGGCGGCCGGCTGGTCCTCGTCGAGCAGCACCGTCCCGTCGACGGACGCGAACTTGCCACGGACGGTGGTGACCATCATGTGCTTGGCGGAGAACTGGATGTCCGTGTGCGCCGGATCCGTCTTCCAGGTGGTGACTGCCATGGTGTGCTTGCCTCCCAGCAATCGGCGGTCGTACCGCCGTCAAGTTGTTGCAGATGCAACTATATGGCCCGATAGTTGACTTGTCAACGAACTCGCCGATGGGGTAGCATGGCGGCCATGACGACCGAGCTCGTCGCCGGCCACGCCGATCCCGCGGCCCCGGCGACCACCGCCGCGGAGACGGGCGCCCACCCGGCGGATGACCCGCGCCTCAACGCGTGGCGCAGCTTCCTCCACGCCCACGCGCGGCTGACCCGCCGCCTGGACGAGGAGCTGCAGGCCGCCCACCACCTCTCGCTCGCCGAGTACGACGCGCTGCTCCAGCTGGCGCAGACGCCCGGTCGGCGGCTGCGGATGAGCGCGCTCGCGGAACGGGTCCTGCTGTCCCGGAGCGGCATCACGCGGCTCGTGGACCGGCTGGAGGCGGCCGGGATGGTCTCGCGCTCCGCCTGCGTGACCGATGCGCGGGGCGCCGAGGCGATCCTCACCGCCGATGGGCTGCAGCGACTGCGCGAGGCGTCGCGGACGCACCTCTCGGGCGTGGAGCGCTACTTCCTCGCCGTCGTGGCGCCGGCGGACCAGACGGCGATGGAGCGCGGGCTCGACCGGGTGCTCGACGGGCTCGGCTGCAACGGCGCCGTCGACCCGGCCTGCGAGCCCACCGGCTGACGCACGGCCCCGTGCCGTCGCCCGGACGCGTCCTCGCCGGGACCAGCGGCTTCTCGTACCCGGGCTGGGTGCCGCGCTTCTACCCGCCCGGCCTGCGCTCGCGCGAGCTGCTCCCCCACTACGCGACGCGGCTGCCGGCGTGTGAGCTCAACAACACGTTCTACGCACGCCCGACCGAGGAGCGAATCCGCGGCTGGTGTGGTGCGGTCCCGGACGGCTTCCGGTTCGTGGTCAAGGCGCAGCGCGGCGCGAGCGTCCGGGCGCTGTACGGCGACCCCACCGAGTCCGTGCCCTGGCTGACCGCCACGCTGCCCGTCTTCGGGGAGCGGCTGGGCGCCGTGCTGTTCCGGGTGCCGGGCGAGATCGCGCGGCAGGACGAGCGGCTGGCCGGGCTGCTCCGGGCATGGCCGGCGTCGATCCCGCTCGTGCTCGAGGCCCAGCATGCCTCGTGGCACGTGGACGAGACGTTCGCCGCGCTCCGAGGGGCCGGCGCGGTGCTGTGCACGACGGACCTCGACGAGCCGGACACGACGCCCGACATCCGCCGGACGGGCCCGTTCCTCTACCTTCGCCTCCGGCGCACGGCCTACGACGAGGCCGCGCTCGACGCGTGGGCGCGGCGGCTGGTCCCGTTCCTGGACGACGGCCTGGACGCGTACGTGCTGTTCCGCCATGACGAGGACGGCACGAGCGCGGTCCACGCCGAGGGGTTCGCGGCGCGGGTCGAGCGGGTCCGGGCCGACGGCTGACGTCGACCCCGCGGCCGCCATTTGCGCGAGCCGCCCGCCGAGGTCAGCCCGCGCCCGACGCGCGTGATCCCTCCGCGGGGCCGAAGGCGACGATCAGCTCCAGCGTCTCGGCGATGTCGTGGAACCGGTGCGGCACGCCGGCCGGCACGAAGATCGTGTCGCCGGGGCCGACCCCCCGGGTCTCCGCGCCGGCGGTGAACCGGGCGCGACCGGCGAGCACGACGTAGGCCTCGTCCTCGGTGTGCGGCTGCTGGCGGTCCACGGCCCCGGCCTCGAGCACGTACAGCCCGAGCGACAGGTCCGGGACGCGGAGGAACTCGAGGTACGGGTCGCCGGCGCCGGCCCGGCGCGCCAGGAGCCCCGCGCGGGTGAAGACGTCCATTCCGATACGCTATCCGCGATCCCATGTCGAATGCCAGCCGGTTCCGGTTCGCCGCCCCGCTCACCGCGCTGGTGCTGGTGCTCGTGCTCGCGGTCGCGGCCTGCGATGCCGGCCCCGCGGGCCCCACGCCCACGCCGCCGGTCGTCACGCCACCCGAGCCGAGCGGCTCCGCCTCCCCCACTGCCACGCCCGTCGGGCCGACCCCCACGATCCCCGACCCCGGCTCCGGCGGCGACCGTCCGGACCTCGCGGCGGCACGCGTCTCGCTCGAGACCGTGGCGGCCGGCTTCACCTCGCCGCTGGTCGTCACCTCGGTGCCGGACGGCTCCGGGCGGCTGTTCGTCGCGGAGCAGGGCGGCCGGATCCGGATCGTCCGGGACGGCCTCGTCCTCGCCGAGCCGTTCCTCGACATCTCGGACCGGGTCACCGCCGGCGGGGAGCGAGGGCTGCTGGGCCTCGGCTTCCCGCCCGGCTACGGCGACGGCTGGCCGCAGCTCTACGTCCACTACTCGGACGGCAACGGCGACACGGCCGTGTCCGGGTTCCGGGTCGCGTCGGGGGCCGCGGACACGGTGGATCCCGGCACGGAATGGGCGGTCCTGCGCGAGCCCCAGCCATACGCCAACCACAACGGCGGCTGGATCGGCTTCGACACCGACGGCATGCTGCTGATCGCCCTCGGCGACGGCGGGGCCGGCGGCGACCCCGAGAACCGGGCGTCAGACCTCGACAACCTGCTGGGCAAGATGCTCCGGGTCGACGTGCTGGGCGCGGACGCCGCCGGCGAGCCCTACCTGATCCCGGCCGACAACCCGTTCGCCGCGACCGGCGGGCGCCCGGAGATCCTCCACTCCGGCCTGCGCAACCCGTTCCGCTCGAGCATCGACCTCGAGACCGGCGACCTGTGGATCGGCGACGTGGGGCAGGGCTCGTGGGAGGAGGTCGACGTCGCGCGCGCCGGGTCCGCCGGGCTCGATTTCGGCTGGCGGCGCTGGGAAGGGCGCCACTGCTACGACCCGGCCGAGGGCTGCGACCCGGCCGGCGTGACCCAGCCGGTGGCGGAGTACGACCACGGGCTCGGCTGCTCGGTCATCGGCGGCGTCGTGTACCGGGGCGACGCGATCCCGGACCTGCGGGGTGCGTACCTGTTCTCGGACTACTGCTCGGGCACGCTGTGGGCGGTCGACTCCACGACCGACGAGCCCCAGGAGCCGGTCGTGCTGCTCGAGACCGGGCGGCGGATCTCATCGTTCGGGATCGGCGAGGACGGCGAGGTGTACCTCACCGACCTGGGCGGCGGCGAGCTGCTGCGGCTCGTGCCGGCCGGCTGACCTCGTGAGGCCGCGGGCCTGCCCCGGCCTGCCGCACGCTTCCTCGAGGCCCGCCGCGGGCACGCCTGTGGCCGGCCGAACCTCAGCCCAGCTCCCACTGCGCGGTGACCGCGACCGTCACCTCGATGCGCCCCGGCAGCACCGGCGTGGCGGAGTCCGCGGCGGCGAAGGCGGCCATCCGCATCTCGGGCCGCGGAATCGGCGACGGGAGCGGCACCCCCTCGACGATCGAGAGCAGGCGGCCGAGCGGGAGCGCCGCGGCCTGCGCGATCGTCCCCGCCCGGGCACGCGCGTCCGCGACGGCGAGGCGGCGCGCCTCCTCCGCGGCCGGGGCCGGGTCGCCGAGCAGGAACTGGACGCCGTCGAGCCCGGTGGCGCCCGCCTCCAGCCCGGCGTCGAGCACTCTCCCGACGAGCTCGAGGTCGCGGACGGTGGCCCCGATCCGGTTCGTGACCGTGAAGCCGCGCCGGACCGCCCGGTTGTCCTCGTGCTCCCAGTTGGCCGCCAGGTCGAGGCCCGCGGTCCGGAGATCGTCGCGCACGACGCCCGCCGCCGCGAGCGCATCGAGCACGGTCGCCGCCGCGGTCGCCGCGGTCGACCGGGCATCGGCGGCCGTCGGCCGCGTGGCCTCCACCACGAACGTCGCCAGGGCGAGGTCCGCCGCCCGCTCCACCTTGCCGCTGCCGGTGACCGTGACGGTCGCCCGCCGCTCGCCGTCGTCCATGCGCGGATCCTAGCCCGCGGCGCCGGACTCCGTGGCCGGGACGGGCGTCGTGGCGCGCGGGGGTGCGGTGGGACGGAGGTACAGGAACAGGACGATGACCACGTAGGCCGCCCAGGTGACGAACGTCACGAGCTCGGGCTGCGAGCTGTAGCCGAACAGCGCCCGGAGGAACTGGCCCGCCAGCAGGGCGATCCCGCCCGGGGCGCCGTCGATCGCCGCGTGCGGCAGCACGCTCGAGAGGTCGAACGCCGTGGCGGTCCCGACCGTGATCCAGCCGATCTCGGCGAACTCGTGGACGGCCTTGGACAGGAGCCCGCCCGCGATGAAGATCAGCGCGATGCCCGTCCACCGGAAGAACGCGCGGAGGTCGATGAGCCGCGCCCCGCGGTACAGGCCCACGCCGAGCATGGCCGCGATCCCGAGGCCGACCACCGCCCCGATCAGCACGCTCGATGCGCCGGTCTCCGCCGATGCGGCCTGGCCGACGAGGAACAGGGCCGTCTCGATGCCCTCCCGGATGACCGCCGTGAACGCCAGCACGGCGAGGCCGAACACGGTGCCCTCGCTCAGCGCCCGGTCCACGGCGGCCTGGAGCTCGCCCTTGACGGACGCGGCCTGCCGCCGCATCCAGAACAGCATCCAGGTGACCACGGTCGCGGCCAGCAGCATCGTGATCCCCTCGAAGATCTGCTCGTACGGCTCGTTCAGGCCGCCGACCGTGAGGAACAGGATCGCGCCGACCGCCAGGCTGGCGGCCACGGCCGCGGCGGTTCCGGCCCAGATCCTGCCGAAGTGCCGCCGGTTCCCGGTCCGGGCGAGGTACGTGAGGATGATGCTCACGATCAGCGCGGCCTCGACCCCTTCGCGGAGGCCGGTGAGCAGGCCGCTGGTGAACGACCCGAGATCCATCGAGGGGCTCCTGTGTGCGGGCGGGACGCGGGACGATGCGCAAATCGCAGGGGCTGCCGGAGGACGTTGTCGCCGGTCGAAGGCGATGCTAGCCGGACTCCCGGTCGGTCGTCAAGCCACCTTTACGAGAACTCGCAAGCCACCCTGATTTCCGAGCCTTCGATGGTCAGACGACCGCCGCGGGGCAGGCGATGACCCTGTAACGGCCCTGTAATGGCGCTGCAAGGTCCTGTCGCGGGTACGAGCGATTCCGGGTCCTAGACTGGGCTGGAACCCGAATTCCACACCGGGGCCGCGCCTGTGACGGGGCCGGCCGCGGGTCCCACGCCGCACGATCCGGTCCCCTCCCGGGTCGTGGGGCGGTATGGGGTTGGGGGTCACCCCGCGGCCGGCCGCCCCGGGGGCCTCGACCTCGGAGATGGTCTCCTTGCGCATGAGCTCGGTCAGGGCGTTGGCCGTGGGGGTCAGGGCGTTGGCCAGGTCGCGGATCTCCGCCGCGGCCATGGTGATGTTATCCTTGAGTTCAGGGTCGATGATGTTATCCAGCGGGGTGACCATTTCGCCGTTGATCTCGGCAGTGTTGTTGGTGGGCAGCATGGCCGGCACGGTCCCGCTGTCGGGCGGCGGCAGGATGTTGATGATCGGCTGGCCCATCAGGGGCACGATGACCCGGGCCGTCGAGCCCACCGGGATGGCGAAGCGATTGTCGATCTCCAGCACCGCGTAGAGGCCCAGGCTGGGGCGCATGGTATCGGCCATCTCGATGCGGCCCACGTTGCCCACCCAGGCTCCGGCGAGGTTGACCTCCAGGCCCTGCTTGATGCTGGCCACCTGGTCGAACTTGAACTTGGCCTTGACCTCGTACTGGCGGCTGAACAGCCCCCGCGATTCGCCGAACAGGATGATCAGGGTGGCCAGGCAGATGATGCCTCCCAGGGCGAACAACCCGATGAGTGCATTGCGGTTTCGGTCGGTCATGGCGTATTGGCCTCCTTGGCCGGCACGATGTCCATGTCGGCGTCGGCGTCCCCCTTGATGAACCGCTGGACCAGCAGGCTGTCGCTTCGTTGGATCTCCTCTGGGCTGCCGTCGGCCACGAAGTGGCCCTGGTGGAGCATGAGGATGCGGTCGGCAACCTTGAAGGCGCTGGTCATGTCGTGGGTGACCACCACGCTGGTGATGGCCAGCTCATTCCTGAGC
>CAYJOH010000086.1:1578-8392 GCA_964371685.1 uncultured Anaerolineaceae bacterium | reverse complement strand
GCCCCTCGTCGGCGTCATGGCAGACCCGGACGCCGGGACCCCGGCATCGGCCGCCGGGGCTCCCGCCCCGGTCGTGCCCGCGACACCCGTGGTCGCCCCCAGCCCCGCGGTGTCGCTGGCCGCGCCGGGCGCCGGCGAGACCGTGTTCCGCCTCGAGCGCGGGGGCATCGCCGAGGCGACCGCCGGCAGCGTCGACGTCAAGCTGGGTGGCATCGGGCGGCTGGACGCGGAGGAGGTGTTCGTCCAGTGGGGCGGTGTCGGTGCGGCGCGCGCCGATCGGCTGGGCATCGAGTTCGGCAGCCTCGGCGCCGCCCTCACCGGCGAGCTGAAGGTCACCCAGGGGATCGCCGGCAGCGTCGTCACCCGCGACGCGACGCTCGAGCAGAGCTTCGTCCGCACGCTCATCGCGCAGCGGGTGACGGTAAACCGCCCCACGGGCGTGCTGGTGATGATCGCCCAGCACGTGTCCGGGGAGGTCCGCCCGCTCCTGGACTGGCGGGGCGCGCTGGTTGCCGGCGCGGCGTTCGGGGTGGTGACGGCCGCCTGGCGGGCGCTGCGCGGCAGGAACTGAACGGTCCGCCGGCCGGGTGTCCGCCCGGCGGGTGAGGCGGTGGGCCGCCGGGCGCCGGCTCAGCGGCCCCGGTAGCGGCGGTCCCGGACCTGGAGCACGCCCCTGGCGGCGGCCTCGGCCCGGCGCTGCTCGGAGTGCTCCTGGTGGAGGGCCACGACGTCCGCGGGCGGTCCCTCGAGCACGATCCGGCCCTGCTCGATGAGGATCGCCCGGTTGCAGTACTCGGTCACCCAGTTCATGTCGTGGGTGACCAGCACGATCGCCTTGGCCTGTCTCACGAGCTCCAGCACCCGCTGCTTCGATTTCTCGCGGAAGGCCGCGTCGCCGGTCGCGAGGACCTCGTCAAGGAGCAGGATGTCCGGCTCCACGGAGGTCGCGATCGCGAAGCCGAGCCGCGCCCGCATGCCCGCCGAGTAGGTCTTGATCGGGGCGTCGATGAACTGGCCGAGGTCCGCGTATTCCACGATGGTGGGCAGCCGCTCCTCGACCGTCCGGTGGTCGAGGCCCATGAACGCGCCCCCCAGCCGGATGTTGTCCACGCCGGACAGGTCCTGGTCGAAGCCGACGCCGAGGGTGAGCAGGCTCGACACGTGGCCGTCCACCGCGACCTCGCCCTCGGACGGGGTGATGATCCCGGCCAGCACCTGGAGCAGCGTGCTCTTGCCCGCCCCGTTGGGGCCGATCACGGCCAGCGACTCGCCCTGGAGCACGTTGAAGCTGACGTTCCGGAGCGCCCAGAACGACGTCTCGCCCTTGCGCCGCACCCGCCGCACGAGCGAGTCGCGGAGCGTGGTCTTCTTCGTCAGCCGCAGGCTGTAGCGGACGCCGAGGTCCTCGACGCCGATCACCACGCTGCCGTCGCGCCGCATGGCCTGCGGCCGGCTGGCGGCGCTCGTCACAGGACCTTGGCGAACATCGGCTCGACCCGCTTGAACAGCCAGGTCGCCAGGGCCAGGAACAGGAGCGAGACCAGCCCCAGCACGAGGAGCCCGGTCCAGTCCGGCGGCCGGCCCTCGTAGACCAGGTCGCGGTAGCCGTTGAACAGCGTGGTCCACGGGTTGATGGCGAACCACGTGTTCACCGCCGGGTACTTCTCGGCCATCTTGGCGACCAGGTCCATCCCGTACAGGGCCGGGGACAGGTAGAACCAGAATCGGAGCAGGTGGCGGGCGAGGTTGCCGACATCCCGGTAGAACACGTTGACCGCGGACAGCGTGGTCGCCACGGCCAGCGAGAACAGGAGCTGGACGAACGCGACGACCGGGATCAGGAGCATCCACGGGGTCGCATGGTGCGGGTAGACGAGCAGCGTGATCACGAACAGCGGGACGAGCCCGAACGCGAAGCTGACGACGCCCGCCATCACCGCGGACACCGGCAGCACGAGCTTCGGGAAGTTGATCTGCTTGATCAGTCGCTCCATGCCTACGACGGAGCTCAGGCCCTCGCCCACGGTCGCCTGGAACCACTTCCAGGGCAGCACCGCGCACAGGATGAACAGCGGGAAGTCCGGCCCGCCTCGCTGGAGGATCACCCCCACCAGGACGACGTAGACCAGCATCTGGAGGAGCGGATCGAGCACCCACCAGACGTTGCCCAGCAACGTGTCCGAGCCGCGCTTCTTGAGGTCGGCTCGCACGAGATAGGCGATCAGGCGCCGTCGCGACAGCACGTCGCGGGCGCCGATCTGGATCAGCTCCAGGGCTCCGGGACGAACCGACGACGACCGGAATGAGGCCGGCGCCTCCGATCGAGCGGTCACGGCGCGGAGGGTAGCACGGGGTCGCGGGCGCGGGTCCCGCTCGCGCATGGGGTACCATTGCGCGCCGCGCCGTCCGCACACGAACCCGTCGCCGCGACGGTCGCCACACACCGAGGAACACCCGACCCCATGACGTTCCGCGCCCGGACCGGCTCCAACCGGCCTCGAACCTGGGACGAGCGGGACCGGCGCACGTTTCTGCTGAACGTGGGCTTCGGTCTGACCGTCGTCGCCGCCCTGCTGCTGCTCCTGATCGCCTTCGGCGTGTCGTGGTACGGCGACCACCTGGCCTCCGCCGCCACGGTCAACGGCGCGTCGATCTCCAAGGACGCCTACAACAAGCAGCTGGCCGTCAACGCGTTCCGCATCCAGTACCAGCAGCGCCGGATCCGGACCCTGCTCACGGCCGGGCGCATCCGGACCACGGACGCGGAGAACCGGCTCTCGATCCTCGAGCAGTACACGCAGCAGGCAAGCACGATCGCGCTGGAGCAGCTGATCGACGGCCGGGTCATGGAGGAGCTCGCCGCCGGCCAGGGCGTCACGGTGTCGGAGGCCGACGTGGACGCGAAGGTCACCGAGGAGGCCACGACGCCGGAGCTCCGCCGGGCGTGGATGATCGCCGTGGAGCCCGAGCTGGCGGAGGGCGAGTCCACGCCCACCGACGCCGCCAAGGCGGCCGCCAGGGCGAAGGCACAGCAGGCGCTGACAGACCTTCGGGCCGGCAAGGACTGGGAGACGGTCGCGCGGGCGGTGTCCACCGACGCGAGCAAGGACCAGGCCGGCGACCTCGGCTTCATCGACGAGAACGCGTCGCTGGACACGAAGTTCGTGGATGCGCTGATGGGCGTCGCGGAGGACACGCCCACGGACGTCGTCGAGGGCGAGGACGGGGTCTACCGCGTCGGCCGGGTGACCGAGGTCATCGACGCCGTGGTGGACGCGACGCTCGTCCAGCAGGTCCAGGACGAAGGCGTGGCCCCCGAGGACTTCCGGGCCGCGATGCGCCGGGAGGCCCTCCGCGACAAGCTGGACGAGGCCGTGCTGGCGCGAGTGCTGGCGCCCGGCCCGCAGCGCGAGGTCCGGGAGATCCTGATGGAGGAGGGCTCCAGCGAGACCGGCCCCAGCGCGATCCGTGTGCGCCACATCCTGTACTCGCCCAACGGCGACCCGAATGCCGCGTCCACGGTGGCCGAGGACGACCCGGCCTGGACCGAGGCCAAGGTCAAGGCCGACGAGACCTACGCGAAGCTGCGTGACGATGTCAGCCAGTTCGACGCCATCGCGCGCGCCGAGAGCGACGAGGGCCTCGCCGCGACGAGCGGTGGCAAGCTGCCCTACTTCTCCACGGACGACGCGATCGACCCCGTGTTCGCCGCGGCGATCTTCGCCCCCGGCCTCACGGAGGGGCAGCTGCTGGAGCCGGTCAAGTCCTCGTTCGGCTGGCACGTCATCCAGGTCATGCACTTCCCGCCCGACCTCGACTGGGCCAGGAAGCTCAAGGCCGCGGTCGAGGGCGGCGAGGACTTCGCCGATCTCGCCCGCGACAACTCGGACAACGCGGAGGCGGCCGATGGCGGCGACATCGGCTGGGTCGGCAAGGGCCAGCTCTCGCAGCAGCTCGAGGACGCGATCTTCGCCACGCCGGTCGGCAAGGTCAGCGAGCCGCTGGTCGTGGAGGGCGAGGGGATCTACCTGTTCCAGGTGACCAGGGAGGAGACCCGGGAGCCCGATGCCGACCAGCGGGCGGAGCTCGAGGCCTCGGCGTTCTCGACCTGGTACTCCAGGGAGAAGGCCGGGTTCACGATCGAGCGCTCGATCACGACCTCGATCACGGGCTGACGCCCCCCCGGCGGCCGGACGATGCTGGACGCGCTCCTCGCCGAGGCCCGGCTCCGGTGGGGGCTCGACCCGGCGGATGGCCTGGCCCTGGTGGTTGCCGAGCGGCTGGTGGGCACCCCGATCGAGCCCTCGCGGCCGGTCCTCGTCGTTCCCGCGGCACGCCTCCGCACCGCCGTGGCCGCGCCGGTGACGCCGCTCCCCGGACGCCACGGCCCGCACGGGCGGGACGCGCTGGCGGTGCTGGCGCGGCTGTACCCCGCCGACCATGCCGTCGGACGGTTCGGAGCCGAGGATGCGACGACCGTCGGGGCGCTGACGGCGGCGGATCTCGCCCAGCCGCTGTACCTGGCCCCGCTGGCGCTCGTCGCCGACGCCGCGTCGCCCTGGGGCATGCCCTGGATCTCGGACCGGCTGCGCGCCCCGGACGGTTGCCCGTGGGATCGCGAGCAGACCCACGAGTCGCTGCGCAACCACCTGCTCGAGGAGGCGTACGAGGTCTACGACGCGCTTGCCGACGGGGCGACGCCGGCCCTGGCCGGGGAGCTCGGGGACCTGCTGCTCCAGGTCGTCCTCCACGCCCAGTTGGCGGCCGAGGCGGGCGTGTTCGACATGACCGACGTGTGGGCCGCGATCGCGACCAAGATCGTCCGCCGCCATCCGCACGTGTTCGGTGAGTCCGAGGCCCGTACCGCCGCGGACGTCAACCGCCAGTGGGAGCGGATCAAGGCCGCGGAGCGCGCGGTGGCCGCCGACGAGACCGGCGCCGAGGCGCCCGGGAGCGCGCTGGACGGGATCAGCCGGTCGCTGCCCGCGCTCGCCGCCAGCCAGGAGATGCAGGAGCGGGCCGCCAACCTGGGCTACGACTGGCCGTCGATCGACGGCGTGCTCGAGAAGGTGCGCGAGGAGGTCGGCGAGTTGGTGGAGGCCGACGACGCGGCCCACCGCGCCGAGGAGCTGGGCGACCTGCTGTTCGTGCTCGTGAACGTGGGTCGCAAGACGGGGATCGAGGTGGAGGCCGCGCTGCGCGCGGCCAACGAGAAGTTCCGCCGGCGATTCCGGCACGTGGAGCTGGCGGCAGCCGAGCGCGGCGTCGCCCTCCGTGATCTCTCCTTCGAGGAGCTGGACGCGCTGTGGGACGCCGCGAAGGCGGACGAGCGCCGGGAGGCGACGGCATGAGCATCGGCAATCGCGGCTACGTGCGGGCGGACGGGCGAAGCCCCAACGACCTGCGGCCCATCGAGATCAAGCTCGGGGTCCAGAAGTGGGCCGAGGGCTCGTGCCTGATCCGCTTCGGCGACACCCAGGTCCTGTGCGCGGCGACGATCGAGGACCGCGTCCCGCCGCACCTCCGCGGCAAGGGCACGGGCTGGGTGACGGGCACCTACGAGATGCTGCCGCGCGCCACGGCGGAGCGCTCCGAGCGCGAGAGCGCCAAGGGCCGGATCGGCGGGCGGACGCACGAGATCCAGCGCCTGGTCGGGCGATCGCTCCGCGGCGTCGTGGACCTGGCCCGGCTCGGCGAGCGCACGGTGACCGTCGACTGCGACGTGATCGTGGCCGATGGCGGGACGCGCACGGCGTCGATCACCGGCGGCTACGTGGCGCTGGCCGCGGCGCTCATCTCGTACGGCATGGACCGGCACCTGGTCGGGCACGTGGCGGCCGTGAGCGTCGGGATCATCGACGGGGTACACCTGCTGGACCTCGACTACAGCGAGGACTCCGGGGCCGAGGTGGACTTCAACGTCGTGGGCACGGACGCCGGCGCGTACGTCGAGCTCCAGGGCACGGCCGAGGGCAAGCCGTTCGACCGGGCGTCCCTGGACGCGCTGCTGGACCTCGCGAACGTCGGCCTGGGCCGGCTGTTCGAGGCGCAGGCGGCGGCGATCGCGACGGTGCGGCGCTAGGCGTGACGCGCCCGACGCCGCGACGGCTCCTCGTCGCGACCCGCTCGCGGCACAAGCTCCGCGAGCTGTCGCAGCTGCTGGACCTGCCGGCCGGCGTGGAGCTCGTGTCGCCGGACGACGTGGGGATCCCCGACGAGCCCGAGGAGACCGGCGAGACGTTCGAGGCCAACGCGCGCCTCAAGGCGCGCTGGTACGCCCGCCGCTCGGGCCTGCCGACGCTCGCCGACGACTCGGGCCTCGAGGTGGATGCGCTGGGCGGCGGCCCCGGGGTCCGGACCCGGCGCTACGCCGGGCCCACGGCCACCGACGAGGCCAACAACGCGAAGCTGCTGCGCGAGCTCTCGGGGCTCCCGCCGGAGCGGCGGGGCGCGCGCTACGTGTGCGCGCTCGCGCTCGCGCTGCCCGCGGAGACGGGGCCGCGCGGGGGCCTCGGGACGGTGATTCGCCGCGGGACCTGCCGGGGGCGGATCGCCACGGAGCCGAAGGGCGGCGGCGGCTTCGGCTACGACCCGATCTTCGAGCCCTGGTCCGAGCCCCCGGGCGGCGAGACGCTGGGCCTGTGGTCCGCGGAGGCGAAGAACGCGATCTCGCACCGGTCGCGCGCGGCGCGCCGGATGGCGCCGCTGCTGCGCGCCCGCGGGTTCTGAGGCGGGCCGGGGCCCCGCGCCGTGGTCCTGCCCGCGAGCGGCGGGCATGGTCGACGCCGGCGGGCCGTCGCCTGCCGAGCTGGCC
>CAYJOH010000086.1:0-1568 GCA_964371685.1 uncultured Anaerolineaceae bacterium | reverse complement strand
GGCCCGTCCGGCGTCCCGTCCCTGACGAGGCCGCGCCGGGCTGGGTTCCGTGGCTGCGCGCGTGGATCCATCGCTGCCGTGCGCGATTACCCTCCGCGCATCGCCCCGGCGGCGTCAGGCCCCCTGCGACAACCCCGCCGGGCGCCGGCGCACGGCCAGCAGCCCGGCCATCACGCGGCCGAACAGGTGCCAGCCCCGGCGCGGCACCGGCGTCACCGGGACGACCAGGCCCTGATCGTGGCGGTCGGTGATCGTCTCGCCGCCGGTGCCGGCTGACCCGCCCGTGCAGCCGGGCGTCTCGTCGGCGCGCGGCGACGGCTCGTGCGTAGGTGCCCGCTCCTCCCCCCACGCCCGGACGCCCGAGCCCATCCCGGGGGCGACCGAGTAGCGGATCTCGCTCGCGATGCCGGCCACCAACCGGTCGATCACCCCGAAGACCGTGAACACGCTGGCCAGGAACGCCGTCGCCAGCGCGAAGCCAATGGTGTCCGGCATGGCTCACCTCCCAGTGCTGCCGCCAAGATCGTGACGCGGCGGCCCGCCGGTGTCGAGAGCCGGAGGTCCGGTGGCGCGGACGATCGTCCGACGCCGGTGCTCGTCGGCGGCCACGGCGGCGCAACCCGTGGTGGTGAGCCCGAGACGATCGTTGCGGGTCATCGCTGCTTGAGCCTGTGGACCAGCAGAAGCACGCTCATCTCGTGGCTCGACTCGGACCAGTCGCATCTCTCCGCCGCCGGCCCGGGCCCTGGCTGGGCCTCCTGCTCGTGGCCGCTGCCGTCCTGGTCGCCGTGAACGTCTGGCTCGCTGTCGGCTGGGCCCAGCCCGCCACGCAGCCGACCATCAGCTGTCCGGTCGGCAGCCTGCCACCGAACGCGCCTGCTCGGTGCCGTCCCTGATCCGTGTCACGATCGCGCCGGGGATGATCGATCAGTGACCCGAGAAGCAGGACTACCCGTCGCCGGGCTGCCACGTCGGTGGCCGAATGTCACTCGCATCGACGGGGGCGGGACCCTCACCGGGCTGGTCGGTCACGCACCGCCCGATCAGGAGGTCTCCCTCGCGAGCGACGATCGCTCCCGAAGCATCGAGAACCTCGAGACCTGGATTGAAGCGAGCGCCGTAGCCGGCGGGCCACACGAGGTCGATCCGGTCGCCGCTGGAGCGATCGGCTGCCCAGACCACGCGTGGGTCGCTCGTACTGCCGTGGAGCACGGCGTCGAGTCCGACACCGACGCCGCACCCGCCCGGCCATGCCGGGTCCGTGGGCAGGCGCGCGGTTCCCGGCAGGAGGCCAGCACAGGCAGTGACGGTGATGGCCACAATGGCGGTCCACCCCATGCGCCTGATCATGGACCCGAGTATGACGGGCTGGGACACCACCCCGAACGAGCACGACGCGACCGGCGTCGTCCCCCGGTATCAGCCCTCCGGGACGGTCCTCGCCGGGGCCGCGGGGATGCCCTCGCGTGGCGGGCCATGCGGGGCCTCGGCGACCGGGGCCGCGGGCGCCCGCCGGCGCAGCCGCAGCAGGTCGAACACCAGGTCGTGCTTGAGCAGCTGGATCGCCT
>CAYJOH010000085.1:0-8406 GCA_964371685.1 uncultured Anaerolineaceae bacterium | reverse complement strand
CCCCCACGCCGCCACCGTCGCTCGCGTGGACGGGGCCTGCCGCGAGGGCGCCCACCGGGACCGCGGGTCCGCGTCGCGTCCCGGCCTGGTTCGAGCGGCCCTCGCTCGCGGAGCTGGGGCCCGTGGGCTGGCTGCGCGCCCGCCTGTCCGAGACACCGACCCGCCCCGACCGCTCGCACGAGCTGGAGCGCGAGGGGCGTGGCCGACTCGACCGCATGGACCTGTTCCTGGTGCTGCTGATCGTGGTCGCCGCGCTGGGCCTGCGGACCTTCCGCCTGGCCGAGCCCGCCCGGATGCACTTCGACGAGGTCTACCACGCCCGAACCGCCACCGAGTTCCTCCAGGGGTGGCGCTACGGGATCTCGCACAACATCTATGAGTGGACGCACCCGCATCTCGCGAAGTACGCGATGGCCGGCGGCATCGTCCTGTTCGCCGGCCACGACGTGCGGGCGACGAGCGACCTCGGCGTGCCGGTGCGCGACGCGACGATCGAGCCACGTCGCGAGAGCACCGAGACCGCCGGCGCCCGGGACGGCGACCGCGTCTGGGTCGTCACCGGCGAGGAGCTCATCGGCTACGACCTCGAGACCCGTGACCTGGCGGCTCGCTGGGCGATCCCCGGCGCGTCTGCGGTGGCCTTTGCCGGCGACGGCGACCAGCTGCTGGTCGGCACGGACGCCGGCGAGATCCTGGTCCTCGATGCGCTGTCGCTGGACGTCCTGCGCGGCGCGAGCCCCACGGAGCCGCCGATCGAGCCGTTCCCGCTCACGACGCTCGACGGCCCCATCGCCCGGCTCGCCGCCTTCGACGGCGGCCAGCGGGTCGCGGCCCTGCTGCCGGGCGATGTGGTCGCCGTCGTGGACGTCGGGCTGGGCGAGGAGACCGGGCGGGCCACGGTGGCCGGTGCGGCGGACCTGCTCGACGCGGGGACCGGCGACGCGATCGTCGCCCACCCGGTCGAGGTCACGGACCCCGCCGCCGTGGCCGACGAGCTGGCGGCGATCCTGGGCGGCGACGCGGCGTCGTACGCGGCGGACCTCGCGGACCCGGACGCGGAGCTCGTGGTCATCGACGGCGAGCTCACCGCGGACGTGCGCACCGCCCTGCAGGACGCGATCGACGGTGGGCGGCTGCCGGGCGTCCTGATCGACAAGGTCGCCCAGCTCGCGGTCGCCGGGTCGGACGGGGTGTCGTTCCTCGCCGCCGACGGCACGCGCACGGCGATCGCGCCGGTCCGCGGCGGGACGACCTCGCGGGCCGCCGTGCGCGGCGTGGACGAGGGCACGCAGCTGTGGGCGACGAGCACGAACGACACGACCGGCGTGCCCGAGGTCTCGATCGTCGCGGTCTCCGGCGACCAGGCCAAGGAGGGGCCGGGCCGGATCGCCACCATCGAGCTGCCGGGCGCGGGCAGCCGGATCGTGTTCGACCAGTCCGCGGAGCTGGTCGAGGTGCTGGGCGAGACGCCCGACGGCGCGGGGACGACGGTGTACGTCATCGAGCCCCACGGCCGGAGCGTGTTCGCCGACCATCGGCTGCCATTCGTGCCGGTGGCCATGGTCCTCGACCACGAGGAGGCCTACCCGACCGGTGGTCGCGGCGAGATCCTGGCCTTCGCCGCCGACGGCGCGACGGCCTCGCTCGACGTCGGGCACTACCCGTTCGCCTGGCGCCTGCCGGGCGTGCTCCTGGGCGCGCTGATGGCCGCCCTCGTGTACCTGCTGACCCGCGTGCTGTTCCGGCGTCGCGGGGTGGCCGTGCTGGCCGGCCTGTTCGTGCTGCTGGACGGGATGTCCTTCGTCCAGAGCCGGATCGCGATGAACGACGTGTACACGGGCGTGTTCATCCTCGCCGCCTACGCGCTGTTCGCGTGGCTGTGGCTCGAACCGCGGCGGCGGTTGGCGTTCTGGACCCTGATGCCGGTCGTGGGGCTGCTGCTGGGCCTCGCCCTGGCGTCGAAGTGGGTCGCGGCCTACGCGATCGGCGCGCTGGGGATCCTGGTGCTGGTCCGCTCCGCGCTCGGGAGGCTGATCCTCGTCGCCGCGCTGATCGGCCTCACCGGAGTGCTGGGCTGGATGGCGCTGGCCGTCCCCGCGGACAGCGGGGGCAGCGGCAACCTCGTGTTCGCGCTGATCATGATCGGGCTGACCATGGGCGCGGTCGTCGTGGCCGTGTACCACCCGGTGGCGTGGTCGGCCGAAGAGATGTGGTTCGCCGTCGCGGCCCCGGCGGCCCTCGGGATCCTCGTGTTCCTGGGATCGGTCGCGCTCGGCCGGACCGACATGGAGCTCGTCCTGGGCCCGGTCAGGGGCACGCCCCTGACTGCTTCCTTCGCGCTCGTGGTCGCCGGCCTCGGGGTGTACGCGGCGTTCGTCGTCGCCGGCCGGCTGGGCATCGGGCCGCTCGCTCGAGACCCGGAGCCGGGCGACGCGCGGTACGGCATCCCGCCCGCATCGCCGCCGGCGGAGGGCTGGCTGCGACTCGGGACCGGCCTCGGCCTGCCGGTCGCCTGGCTCCTCGGGTCGCTGGTCGCGATCCCGGTCGTCGTGTACGTGATCTCGTACATCCCGTGGGCCCTGATCGAGAACCACCAGCTCTGGGAGGGCTGGCCCCCGGATCACACGGGGCAGACGCTGCTCACGCTCGTCGGCGACATGTACCGGTACCACAACAACCTGTCCGAGGCACACGCCGCGAGCTCGCCGTGGTGGGCCTGGCCGCTGAACCTCAAGCCCGTGTGGTTCTACCAGGGCAGCTTCGCCGGCTCCACGGCGGCCGCGATCTACGATGCCGGCAACGTGGTCATCTGGTGGCTGGGCGTGCCCGCGATGGCGTTCGTCGCGTACCAGGCGTTCCGCCGCCGGAGCCTCGCGCTGGCGCTGATCCTGATCGGCTTCCTCGCCCAGTGGATCTCGTGGGCCAGGATCGACCGGGCGGCGTTCCAGTACCACTACTACACGAGCCTGCCGTTCGTGGTGATGGCCCTCGCCTATCTCGTGGCCGAGGTCTGGCACGGGGCCTCGCGCCGGACGTGGCTGCTGGTGCGCTGCGCCGCCGCGGTCGCCCTGATGGGCCCCGTGATCCTGTGGCTGCTGCGGATGCCGCTGTGCACGCTGGCCAACGTGCAGGCGGTCAACGAGGATTCCGCGGCCTGCGTGCTGTCGACGGCCGGCAGCCTCGTCGTCACCCCGTCCGTGGCCGCGATGGTGACCGTAGGGGTCGTGACGATGTTGGTCCTCGTCCGGCAGCTGGTCGCCCTGGGCCGGCCGCGCGACGACGGGCGGCCACTGGAGCTGCGCGACCTCGGCTGGATCGCCGCCACGGCGGTCGCCGGCGGCGCGCTGCTCGCTGGGTCGCGGATGCTGCCTGCCGAGGAGCCCCTGTTCAGCATGCCGGGGATCGTGCCCGAGCTCATCGCCCTCGTCGTGGCGGTGCCGCTGGGGCTGGTCGCGCTCCAGGTCGCCACCGCCCGCGACGCGAGGCGGTTCGTCGTCGGGCTGGTCGCGGGGGCCGGGATCTGGTTCCTGATCCTGTACCCGAACATCGCCGCCCTGCCACTGCCCTCGACGCTGGTCAATGCCTACCAGGGGCTGCTTCCCACCTACCTGTATCCGTTCCAGTTCTCCGTGAACACCATCGACCGGAGTGGCGCGATCTCGTTCGCGGACGCGCGGTTCGGGGTCCTCATGCTGTTCCTGGTGGTCGCGTCGGCGGTCGTCGCCTACTCCGCCTGGGTGTGGCGCGCCTCGCTGGGCTCAGGCCCTGCGGACGACGCGGCGGACGGTTCGGCGACCGAGTCCGGGGCCGCCTAGCCTTACGGTTCAGGAGGCGCTGCCGCCCGGGGCCGGGGCGACCGGGTCCGCGGCGGACGCGGCGGCGGTGGCATCGCCTGCGGCGGCGGACGCATCGCCGCCGGCGTCGTCGAGCGTGTCGAGTGCGGCCGGGGTAGGTCGCGCGGGCGCCGGGACCTCCGCGCTGAAGTGCGGCGGCAACGCGTCCGCCGCCGCGAGGCGCCGGATGACGAAGCCGTAGTAGTCGTCGACCTTCGCGGTCACGCGCGGCCAGCTGAACTCCTCGGCGCGGCGCATGCCCGCCTCGGACATCTCCAGCGCCAATTCCGGGTCGCGCAGCAGCCTGGCCACCGACGCGGCGACCTGCTTGGGCTCCCGGGGCGGCACCAGCAGCCCCTCGCGGCCGCGGCGGACCACGCCCTTGTAGCCGTGGATGTCGGACGCGACGATCGGCGCCCCGGCGGCCATTGCCTCGAGCAGCACGATGCCGAACGACTCGCGACCGGTCGCGGGCGAGACGAAGACGTCCGCGGTCCGGAACAGCTGCGCCTTCTCGTCGTCCGACACCCGGCCCAGGAATTCCACGCCGCGCAGCCGGCGGGTGGCCACGTAGCGGCGCGCCTCGCGCTCCTGGGGACCCACGCCCACCAGCAGCAGCCGGCAGTCGCAGCCGGTCTTGCGCAGGATCCGGTAGGCCTTGAGCAGGTCCAGCACGCCCTTGCGCGGCTCGAACCGCCCGACGAACAGGATGTTCTGCGTGCCGTCCTGCCAGCGCGCGATCGGGACCGCGCGGCGGAACCGGTCCACGTCGACGCCATTGGGGATGACCTTGTAGTCGCCCGGGAAGTAGCGGTCGATGAAGTGGCGGGCCGCCGCCGAGACCGCGATCCGGCCGTGCAACCGTTCGGCGTACGAGCCCAGCGCCCGACTGCCGAACTCGTAGGCCGGCGACCAGCCGCCGTACGCGTGGAACGTGGCGACGTTGACGCTCTGCGACTCGCGCAGCAGCACGAGCGACAGGAACGGCACGAACGGCTCGTGGAAGTGGAGGACGTCGAACCGCTCCCGCGCCAGGACCGCCCGGACCTGCGAGATGTAGCGGAACGACACGGTGACCGTGCCCACCGACCCGTTGGCCGGCATCGAGAACCCCTTGCCCAGGCGGATCACGTCGCCCTCGGACGCCCGCTGGAGGCCATGCGACGAGGTCAGGATCCGGACGTCGTGGCCGCGCTGGCGCAGGTTCTCGTACAGGTATCGGACGTGCTGCGTCACGCCGCCCGGCAGCGGGTAGACGTACGGTGAGACGAGGCCAATCTTCACGGCCCTATTCTCGCCCGGCGGCGCGATCCGGTTCGGGCTGGTCGCGCGGCTCGGCATCACGCGGCTCGGCATCGCCGTGCGGTTCGGGCTCGTCGCCGGGCCGGGGCTGGTAGCGCGGCGGTCGCAGCTCCCCCCCGGGATAGCCGTGGTCGCGGCCCGTGCCGTCGCGGCGGATTCGCCCGCCGACCTCGGCGCGGGCGTCCCGCCCGTACTTGCGCAGCTGCTTGCCGAACGTGCCCAGCTGGCCCACGGTCCCGTGGAACGACCCGTGGTGGCGGCTCGTGCCGGCCAGGATCGCCGCCCGCACGTCGTCCGGGGTGCGGCCCGGGAACGACGTCCAGCCGGTGCCGACCTGCGTCGCCGCATGGGCGTCGCTGTTGCCGACCTGGCCGAGGCCGTGCTCGGCGGCGAAGGCCACCACCTTGCCGTGCCAGTAGCGCCCGAGGGCGGTCGGGTTGAAGGTCTCGATCGCGTCGGGCCGCCCGGCAGGCTCGTCGCTCGCCAGCAGCCTCCGGAGCACGAAGCCCTGGGCGCACAGCGGGTAGGGCACCAGCGGGTGGGCCGGGATCGCGAGGCCGCCCTGGTCGTGGATCGCCTCGATCGACCAGCGCAGCCCGCGGAGGGCGGGCACCGGGCGCTCCAGGAACAGCCCGAGGAGGTGCCCGCCGCGGGTCGTGATCTCCTCCCCGACGACGACCCGGACCCGCAGGCCGCGGTCGGCCGCCATGTGCCGGGCGGCGAGCGCGGCGTCGATCCGCTCGTGGTCGGCGATCGCGATCACGTCCAGGAACCCCGTCGTCTCCACGAGCTCCAGGATCTCCTCGACCGACGACGTCCCGTCCGAGGCGAGGGTGTGGACGTGGAGATCGGCGCGGCCGAGGCGGATGATGGGATCGACGCTCATGACGGGTCCTCCGCGGGTGCGGCGCGCTCGTCGCCGTCGCCGCGCTTCGTCGCGCCCACCACGAGGTCCGGCCAGATCGGATGGAACGCGCCCCACCACTGCTCCGGCGCGTCCGCGAGCAGCGACTCGAATGCCTGGGCGATCGCCGCGGTGAGCGCGACCATCCGCTCCCGGCGCGACCCGGCCCCCGGTGCCGGCACGAGGATCAGCCGCCCGCCGTAGCGGCGGCCCTTCGTCCGGCGCGCGGCTCCGGCGTAGACCGGGACTCCGGTCTCGATCGCGAGCAGCGCGGGCCCGGCGGGCATGGGCGCGGGATGGCCGAAGAACGGGACCGCGATGCCGCTGCCGGTGATGTCGCGGTCCGCCACCAGCCCCACCGACTCGCCGCTCCGAAGCCTGCGCAGCAGGGCGCGCCGCGCGTCCGCGAGCGGGACGATGTTGACGCCCACCCGGCTCCGGGACTCGATGAACCAGCGCTGCAGCCCGGGGTCCGCGACGGTCTCCATGGGGGCGGTCACGCGATGGCCGACGAGGTGCGAGACCTCGACCACCGGCAGCTCGATGGCGCCGAAGTGCATCCCGACGATGATCACCGGCCGGCCGCTCCCCAGCGCCTCGCGGACCTCGTCCGGGGTCTCGACGTCGATGCGGGCGAGCGCCGTCTCGACGTCGTAGCCGCCCGTCCGCGCGACCTCGAGGTAGTAGCGCACGGCGTGCCGGAACGATGCCCGGACCATCCGCTCCAGCGCAATGGGATCCGTGGCCGCCCGACGGGCGAGCGCAGTGCCGCGCCCCGTGGCCGCGAGGCCGGTGCAGACCCGGCCGAGGTTCGCCCGTGCCTGGGCCGCCCGGTCGGGCGCCAGCCGGTACCACAGCTCGCCGATCGAATCGGCGGCGGCGACGAGCGGCGCCTCCGGGATGCGGGCGAGCAGCGTCGCGCCGGCGAGCAGCAGCCGCGTGCGCAGGCCGATCCGGGTGGAGGGCGGCGATCCGGCCCCGCCCGGCACGGGCTCCGGCGCGGCCGCCCGTGTCACGAGTCGCCTGCCCCCGCGAGGTCCGTGCCAGCGACAGCCGTCTCCGCGAGGTCCGTCTCCCGCACGGCGCCGCCGTCGAGCATGCGCCGGGCCCGGTCCTCGAGGTCACGAGCCTCCTCGGGGTCGTGGGGCCACATCGGCTTGAAGCTGTACCACTGCTCGGGCGCCGCGGCGACCGTGCTCTGCAGCGCGTCGGCGACCCGCTGGGTCGCGCGCTGGAGCGTCGCCGGGTCCGACGACGGCACGTCGAACGGGTCGTGGAGCTCGATCCGGAACCGGCCGTGCGCGGTGCGCCGGATCGCGAGCGGGGCGATCAGCGCGCCCGTCTTGGCCGCCAGCGTGGCGGGCCCCGCCGGGAGCGTCGTCCAGTGGTCGAACAGGCGCACCGGGATGCCGTCCGGCCGGTACCCCCAGTCGATCAGCAGCGCGAGGATCTCCTTCCGCCGCAGCACGGTGAACAGCTCGCGCAGGTTGCGCCACGGGATGACGTGCACGCCCCACGACTCGCGCTGCCGGCGGAGCAGCTCGAACAGCTCGGGGAACGACGAGTCGTCGGCCACCACGTTGGCGGGATAGCCGCGATGGGCGATCGCGGCGGCGATCGCCTCGTTGTTGCCCACGTGCCCGGCGACCACGATCATCGGACGCCCGGACTCGGCCCACGCCGCGGCGAGGCGGTCGATGCCGTCGCCCTCGACGCTGTTGGCGAGCTCCTCCGGCGACCGCGAGGGCAGCCGCATGAGCTCGACCATGTAGGTCGCGTACTCGCGGTAGGCGCGGAGGGCGAGGCTCCGGACGTCCGGGTGGTCGGGCGGCAGCCCGAGCACGCGGCTGAAGTTGACGTTGGAGTAGCGACGCTTCGCCGGCCAGGCGAGGTAGCTGCCCTGGGCGGCCGTGCCGATCACGGCCCGGGACAGGCGCGGCGGGACGTGCGACAGCACGGCGGAGGCACCACGGTAGCCGAAGACCGCCGCGCGCTCGACGACGCGCGGCGGGGTCGAATCGAGGCGCCGGTGGGGCGCCTCGAGCCTGCGGTCGCCCCGGGTCACTTCGCGGCGGCGGCTTTCGCCTTCGCCTGGCCCGCCAGCGCCTTGGAGTCCTTCTTCGACTCCTCGGTGCCCACCAGCGTCTCGTTGTCGTCGCCCCGGATGAACGCCTCGACGCGGTTGAACGCGATGTCGTCGTGGATCTGGATGGGCGGCGACTTCATGAAGTAGGACGAGGGCGCCACGAGCGTGCCCTTGAGGCCGCGGTCGAGCCCGATGCGCAGGCAGCGGATCGCGTCGATGATCACGCCGGCGCTGTTGGGGCTGTCCCAGACCTCGAGCTTGAGCTCGAGGTTGAGCGGCAC
>CAYJOH010000084.1:7160-8421 GCA_964371685.1 uncultured Anaerolineaceae bacterium | reverse complement strand
TCCCCCCCCGGGGGCCGGGCGGGCGATCGCCCGGGCGACCGCGACCCGCTGCTGCTGGCCGCCGGACATCTGGTGCGGGTAGCGGCCGGCCTGCCCGACCAGCCCGACCAGCTCCAGCATCTCGTCCGCGCGCTGCTGCCTCGCCCTCGCGTCCATGCCGCGCAGCCGCAGCCCGTACGCCACGTTGTCGCGGGCCGTCATGTTCGGGAACAGGCTGTAGGCCTGGAACACCATGCCCATGTCCCGGCGGTTGGCCGGCACGGTCGTCATGTCGCGGCCGTCGACGAGGATCCGGCCGCTGTCCAGCTCGTCCAGGCCCGCCAGCGCCCGGAGCGCGGTGGTCTTGCCGCAGCCCGAGGGGCCGAGCAGGGCCACCAGCTCGCCCGGGGCGATCTCGATCGAGAGCCCGTCGAGGGCGTGGACCGCCCCGTAGGACCGGTGCATGTCCACCATCTGCACCGCCACGCCGGCCCGGCCGGCGGCCGCGCCCCCGGCGCTCGGGGTCAACGGATCGCTCATTCACCCTCCTCGGCGGCCTGGGCGCGCGCCTGGCTCCCGGGCGCGAACCGCGCGATGACGTACAGCAGCACGAACCCGAAGATCAACGCGGCCAACGACACCGCGACCGACGTGAACGCGTTGCGCTTGCCCAGCAGGTTGATCACGACCTGGAGCGTGTCGTAGCTCAGCAGCGACGAGATCGTGAACTCGCCCAGCACGAGGGCCACGGCGAGCACCGACGCCGACAGGATGCCGCCCCGGATGTTGGGCACGATGATCTGGCCCATGACCCGCGGCCAGCTCGCGCCGAGGCTCCGGGCGGCGTCGCTCAGGGTGGCCACGTCCACCGAGCGGAGGCCGCCGTCGATCGCCCGGTAGGCGAACGGCAGCACGAGGATCACGTCCACGAACGCGAGCGTCAGGATGGAGCCGCCGAACAGGCCGTTGAGGACCCGGTACACGGGCGCGATCCCGACCACCAGCACGATCGCCGGGATGGCCAGGGGCAGCACGCACAGGAACTCGACCACCCGCCGCATCCGGGGTACCCGGAGCATCACCCAGGCCATCGTCGGCACCAGCAGCAGCAGCATGCCCAGCACGGTCAGCGCCGCGATCCCGAGCGTATTGAGGATCGCCTCGACGAGGTTCGGGTCGTCGGCGATCGCTTGCCACGCGTCCAGGGTGCGGGTGCCCCCCTTGCCGCGGGTGGAGAACTCGAGCATCGCGAACAGCGGGAGCAGGAAGTAGCCGCCGATCA
>CAYJOH010000084.1:1610-7060 GCA_964371685.1 uncultured Anaerolineaceae bacterium | reverse complement strand
GCGAACAGGAGCAGCACGGCGCCGAGGAAGCTGGGCGCCAGGATCGGCCCGCCGACGTGGCGCCAGAACGACCACGACGTGCCACCCAGGCTGGCCGACGCGTCGTACCACTCCTGGCGCAGGCCCTCGAGGGCGGGCAGGAACACGATCAGCATCAGCGGGATCTGGAAGTAGGTGTACACGACGACGAGGCCCGTCATGCTGTACACCCATCTGCCGCTGGACAGCAGATCCACCCCGATCCAGTCGCGGAAGATCACGGTGACGAGGCCGTTGAATGCGAACGTTGCGAGGAAGGCGAACGCGAGCATCACGCCGCCGAACTGCGCCAGCACGCCGGACGCCGCCACCACGACGTGGCGCAGCAGTCCCTCCGGGTCGCCCGACGCAACGGCCCAGGCGAGCAGCCCGCCGAGCATCGCGCCGGCCAGGGCGGTGGCGACGGACAGCTGAATCGAGCGGACGAAGGCGTCGATGTACGCCTGCTCGCTGACCACTGCCCGGAGGTTGGCCAGCGTCACCGCGCCCTCGTCGTCCTGGAACGCGCCCACCACGACGAGAAGCGTGGGCAGGAGCAGGAAGATCGTGACGTACAGCAGGAACGGCGCCAGCCCGGCGTAGGTGCCGGCATGCCGCAGCCGGCGGGAACCGGCCCCGCCCGAGGCGAGGCCGGTTCCGGAAGCTTCGGCCGATGCAGGCGGGGTCGCCTGCGGCTCAGCCATGACGAATCACCCGATCGGCGGCGCTACTGGGCCGCGATCGTGATGTTCCAGTTGGCCTTGAGGTAGTCCTGGGCGGCCTTCAGCTGATCCTGGGTCAGGACGACCGGCGTGCCCGTGGCGGGGGCAAGCGCATCGAGGGCGGTCTGGTCGACCGTCCCGCCGGAGATCATCTTGTCGAGCAGGATCGGGCGCGCGTAGCCCTTGAGCCAGGTGTTCTGGCCCTCGGCCGAGTAGAGGTACTCCTCCCACAGCCGGGCGGCAGCCGGGTGCGGGGCGTCCTTGTTGATGGCCTGGATGTAGTAGGACGCGACCGGCGGGGCGTCGGACGGGATGACGACCTGCCAGTCGATCTGGCCCGCCAGCGCGTCGGTCTGGGCCGCGTTGTTGTACTCCCAGTCGATGACGCAGGGGGTCTGGCCCGAGGCGATGGTCGCCGGGGTGGGGTCGACCGGCAGCAGGTTGCCGGCGTCGTTGAGCTGCTTGAAGAACTCCACGCCGGGGGCGATGTCGTCGGCGGAGCCGCCGTTGGCGAGGGCCGCCATCACCACGCCGTGGAAGCCGGCCGCGGCGGTGGTCGGGTCGCCGTTGAGGGCGATCATGCCCTTGTACTCGGGCTTGAGCAGGTCGGCGACGGTTGCCGGCATCGGGACCTTGCCCGCGTCGCAGCCGATCGACGTGAACCCGGCATAGTCGCCGAACCACAGCCCCGTCGATTCCTTGATGTTGTCCGGGATGTCGCCCCACGCCTCGACCTTGTAGGGCGTGAACACGTCGGTGTTGGCGAGCGCGACGTTGGCGCCGAGGTCGAACACGTCGGGGGCACGGTCGGTGCCCTGCGTGTTCTTCGCGTTGTCGATCTCCTCCTGGCTGTTGGCGTCGGGCAGGATGGAGTTGACCTCGATCCCGTACTTCTTCGCGAAGTCGTCGATCATCTGGCCGTAGTTCGCCCAGTCCGGGGGCAGGGCGATGACGTTGAGCTTGCCCTCGGCCTTTGCCAGCTCGACGAGCTTGTCCATGCCGCCGAGGTCGGCCGCCGACGTGGCGGTCTTGGCGGCGTCGGACGATGTCGAGCCTCCTCCGCATGCCGCGACGACGACGGCGAGTGCCGCCACGCCGACGACGAGGCGATGTCCAATGCGCACGAACGGATCCTCCAACGGTGCGGTTTGCCCCGCGATCCTCGCTGCGGATCGTTAACGGAGCGTGGTCCCGGGACGCCCGTAGCCTGATGCCTCGAGTCTACGCCGCGCCACCACCGGCGCGACGAACCTCCCGCCCGCCGGATGGCGGCGTGATCGGCGGCGATCGCGGTAATCCCCGGCAATCTGGTCGGAATTCGAGCGAGGCGCTACACTCGCGGCGCGCCATGGACGACCTGTACCGCGACTACATCCTCGAGCACTACCGGCGACCCCACAACTTCGGGGTCCTGGAGGCGCCGTCCGCGTCCTACGAGGGGGCGAACCCCCTGTGCGGCGACCGGATCACGATGCAGCTCACCGTGCGGGACGGGGTCGTGACCGAGGTCGGGTTCACGGGCCGCGGCTGTGCGATCAGCCAGGCGTCCGCCTCGCTGCTCACGGACGAGGTCAAGGGCAAGCCCGTCGCGGACGTGGCCGCGTTCGGGGCCACGGACCTGCTGGACCTGCTCGGCATCGAGATCAGCCCCGCCCGCCTCAAGTGCGCGATGCTCAGCTTCGATTCGCTCCAGCACCTCCTCGACGACGTGGGCGTGAAGCCCCTCGCGACGGAGCCGGGCTGATGCGCCGCTGCGCGTGTCGCCGGCCGGCCTGACGCCGGCTTCCTGCCCGCCCGCGCGCGTCCCCGCGACCGCGACCGGGTCCTCACCTCGACGGTCCGCCGGACCGTCCTCGACCCATCCACCCCGCCGTCCAGCCGGCGGCCCGTCGTCCACCGGAGCACCATCCCTTCCATGACCAGGACTTATGCCGAGCTGTTGCGCGAGGCCCGCGACGAGATCCGCGAGGTCTCGCCGGCCGAGGCTGACGCGCTCCGCCAGCGCGGCGGCATCGCGCTGATCGACGTCCGCGAGGCGTCCGAGTGGGACCAGGGCCACATCCCGGGCGCCACCCACATCTCCAAGAGCTACCTCGAGCAGCAGGTCGAGGCGGCCGTGCCGGACCGCTCCATGCCGGTGGTCCTGTACTGCGCCGGCGGCGTGCGCTCGCTGTTCGCCGGCCAGACGCTGGCGGCGATGGGCTACACGGACGTCGTCTCGATGAGCGGCGGCTTCCAGGCCTGGAAGGGCCACGGCCTGCCCTGGACCCAGCCGATCGCCCTGACCGACACCCAGAAGACCCGCTACAGCCGCCACCTGCTGATCCCCGAGGTGGGCTCGGCGGGGCAGGCGAAGCTGCTGGAGTCGAAGGTGCTGCTGATCGGCGCCGGGGGGCTCGGCTCGCCGGCGGCGCTGTACCTCGCCGCGGCCGGCGTGGGCACGATCGGGATCATCGACTTCGACGTGGTGGACCTGTCCAACCTGCAGCGGCAGGTCCTCCACACCAGCGACCGGATCGGCGAGAAGAAGGTCGAGTCCGCGCGCAAGACGCTCACCGCGCTCAACCCGGACGTCACGGTGGTCGGGCACGAGGAGATGCTGGTCGCCGACAACGTGGACCGGGTCATCGCCGGCTACGACGTCATCCTCGACGGCACCGACACGTTCGAGACGCGGTACATCCTCAACGACGCGGCGGTCGTGGCCGGCATCCCGGTCGTCCACGCGTCGGTGTTCCGCTTCGAAGGCCAGCTGACGACCTTCGTCCCGTACGAGGGCCCGTGCTACCGCTGCCTCTACCCGACGCCGCCGCCGCCCGAGCTCGCGCCCGGCTGCTCCGTGGCCGGGGTCCTGGGCGTCGTGCCCGGGATCATGGGCCTGCTCCAGGCCAACGAGGTGCTCAAGCTGCTGCTGGGCATCGGCGAGACGCTGGCCGGCCGCCTGCTGCTGTTCGATGCGCTGGAGACCGAGTTCACCGAGCTGCGGCTGAAGCGCGACCCGGACTGCCCCGTCTGCTCCGACGCCGCCCGCCGGGCGCGCGAGGCCGGGGCGCCGCTCCCCGTCGCCGTGACCGGCGGCGTGTTCACCCTCGGAGGGTCACGTTGAGCACCGTCAAGTTCCCCGCCGTCCTGCGCGCCAACGTCGGCGGGGCTCGCGAGGTGGAGGCCGCCGGATCCACGATCGGGGAGGTCCTCGATTCGCTGGTCGCTGCGTATCCGGCCCTGCGCGACCAGCTGTTCACGGGGGACGGCGAGCTCAACCGCTTCGTCAACGTCTACCTCAACGGCCAGGACGTGCGGTACCTCGCCGGTCGCGAGACGCCCGTGACGGCCGCGGACGAGGTCCGGCTGCTGCCGGCGATGGCGGGCGGGTGACCGACACGTCCGACGTCCGCGCGCCGGGGCCGGAGGCGAGCGACCACGACCACGCGCACGCCCACGAGTCGCTCGAGCGCCACGGCGGGCGGCACGAGTCGATCCTCGACGCCATCGGCCACACGCCGCTGGTGGCCATCCCGCGGATGAGCCCCAACCCGCGGGTGCGGCTGTACGCGAAGCTCGAGATGTACAACCCGACGGGATCCGTGAAGGACCGCGCCGCGAAGTACCTGGTGGAGGACCTGGAGCGGCGCGGGCTGCTGCACCCGGACTCGATCATCCTCGAGCCCACGTCGGGCAACACCGGCATCGCCCTCGCGATGATCGGGCGGCGCAAGGGGTATCGCGTGGCGCTCGTGATGCCCGACAACGTGACGATGGAGCGCCGCCAGGTGGCGGCGCTGTTCGGGGCGGAGATCATCGACTCGCCCGGGTCGCTGGGGTCCAACGGGGCGATCGCGCTCGCCAAGTCGCTGTGCGAGCGCGACCCACGGTTCGTGATGCCCTACCAGTACGGGAACCCGGCCAACCCGCTGGCCCATTACGAGACGACCGGCCCCGAGATCCTGGCGGACTGCCCGGAGATCGACGTGTTCGTGGCTGGCCTCGGCACGTCGGGGACGCTGATGGGGACCGGGCGGTACCTGCGGGAGCGCAAGCCGGGGGTCCGGATCGTCGCCGCTGAGCCGCTCCCCGGTGAAAGCGTGCAGGGTCTGCGATCGCTGGAGGAGGGCTTCGTGCCCGAGATCTTCGACCCCGGGGTGCTCGACGCGAAGTACCTGGTGTCGAACCGGGACGCCGTGGCGGCCCTCCGGGACCTCGTGTTCAAGGAGGGCGTGTTCGCCGGGCCGTCGTGCGGCGCGGTGCTGGTCGCCGCGGCCCGCGAGGCGCAGCGGATGGAGGGCGGGACGATCGTCGCGCTGCTCCCCGACGGCGGCTGGAAGTACCTCTCGGCGGGCACGTTCGAGCGTGACCTCGACGACATGGAGGCGGACTTCGAGGGCGGGGTGAGCTGGTGGTGAGCGAGCCGTCCGCCGGCGTCGCTGCGCCGCACCCGGGTCCGGCCGTCGCGCGGCTGCCGCGCCCCATCGCCGACGCGATCGTGGCCCACGCCCGCTCCGAGTACCCGAACGAAGCCTGCGGGCTCGTCATCGGCGACCGCCCGGCGGCCGCCGGGGGAGCGGCGCTCCGCTACGAGGCGCTGCGCAACCGGGCCGCCTCGCCGTACCGCTACGAGATCCACCCCGACGACCTGTTCCGGGTGACCGTCGCCGCGGACGACGCCGACGAGGTGTTCTGGGCGATCGTCCACTCGCACGTCCGGTCGCCCGC
>CAYJOH010000084.1:0-1510 GCA_964371685.1 uncultured Anaerolineaceae bacterium | reverse complement strand
GGCATCATCCAGGCCTCGGAGGAGACCGAGCCCGACTACCGCCACGCGGGCATCGACCTCGCGCTCGTCGCCGCGGCGCAGGGCCGGGGCCTGGGCCCGGACGCCGTGCGCACCGTCGCCCGGTGGCTGCTCGAGGTCCGCGGACACCATCGGATCACGATCGATCCCGCGGCGGCGAACGTGCATGCCATCCGTGCCTACGCGAAGGTCGGGTTCCGGCCGGTGGGCGTCATGCGCGAGTACGAGCGCGGTCCCGACGGCACCTGGCACGACGGCCTGCTCATGGACCTGCTCCGCGGCGAGCTGACCGATGGGTGAGCCGCCGGGTGCCCCGACCTCCGGCCCGGCGCCGCTCGACCGCGCACGCCTCTTCTGGCTCGCGTTCGGCATCGTCGCCTTCGGCGGCGGGACGATGCTCGGCTGGAACGCCGGCCTCCTGCAGGCGGTGGTGTCGCCGCCTGCACTGATCCGGGCCGCGCTCGTCGGCGGGAGCGTCGTCGCCGGGCTTGCGCTGCTGGTCCGCGCCCTCCACAACCTCGAGGCGGGCCGCGGCCTCCACTCCGGGGAGCTGGGCGCGCGCGACCTGGCGACCCTTGTCCGCGGCGCGCGCTACGTGTTCCTCGCCGTGGCCGCCTTCGCCGCCGGCGTGGGCTGGCTGGTGGGGCACCCGCTGCCGTTCATCGTCGCGCTCGTCATCGCCGGCGTGGACGTGCTCGAAACCTCGTTCCTGCTCCTGGTGGTCACGCTCCGCCGCGAGGCCTGAACCTCACCCGGCTTCGCGCACCCCGCGCCCTCCCGCGGGCACCCCGCGCGCCGCGCGCACAGTCACCCCGGTTCCTGATTACCCTCCGCGCATCGCGCGAGCCGGCGGCGACGCGTCGGGGTGGGATCTCCCCGCCGGGCACGACGGTCTCGACGACGTCATTTCGGGCGTTCGCGCCTGAGCCACTCGTCGACGTAGCTCGGTGGGAGGTCGTCCGGCACCGGCGTCGGCATACGGTCGGGCGCTTGACTGGGCGATGGTCGACGGATCGGCGGCGGATCGACGGCGCCCATCAGGCCCTGGCGGGACAGCAGGTCGAGCGCCTGGATCAGGCGCGCCAGCCGTCGCGAGCCGCAGGCCTGGAGCCCTCGCTCGACCCGGGACAGGCCGCCCTGGCTGATGCCGGCCCGGGCGGCCAGCGTTCGCTGGGACACGCCGACACGCGAGCGCCATCGGGCGATCCAGTCGCCGAGCAGCCGCATCGTGTCGGGGTCGTCCGGCTGCCACATGCTGCCATCGAACCACGCGGGACTCATCGGCCCCTTACGCGGGCCGGCGATGCGCAGAGGGTAATCACGAACGGGGTTGGGTCCCGGCGCCCGGGCGGCGATGCGCGGAGGGTAATCGCGAACGGGGGCTGGTGCATCGGCCGGCGGTGATGCGCGGAGGGTAATCACGAACGGCGGTGTGTTTCGGCGCCCGCGGGGAACGGGCCGCGGGGAACGGGCCGCGGGGAACGGGCCGCGG
>CAYJOH010000083.1:0-8422 GCA_964371685.1 uncultured Anaerolineaceae bacterium | reverse complement strand
CTCGCGCATCATCTGCTCGGAGTACATGCCCCAGCCCTCGACGAACTCGGGGGCGTCGGTGAGCATCCGGGTCAGGCTCGGGTGCTTCGACGCGACCGCGAGCTGCAGGTGGTGGCCCGGGTAGGCCTCGTGGATGCTGGTGTTCGAGATCGAGGCCCGGTAGTGCTCGCGCATCGCGTTGGGGTCGTTGTCCACGGCCGGCGTGACGATGTAGATGCCGCGCTGGTCCGCGTCGAACCGGGCGGGCGAGAAGTAGGCGGCGAAGGGCATCACCGAGCGCAGGTACTCCGGGGTCTCGATGACGTCGATCCGCTCGTCGTCCGGGATCGTGGCCAGGCCCCGCTCGAGGATGAACGCCCGGGCCCGGCGCATCGCCTCGCGGTACCCCTCAAGCGCCTCGCCGAAGGTCGCCGGGTGGTCGGACTTGAGCCGGTCGATGACGGACGGCAGGTCGGCGTCCGGATCCAGCTCCCGGGCGGCCGCCCGTCGCGCCTCGAGGTTCGCGTGGAGCTGCTCCAGCCCGATCTGGAGGATCGCGTCCGCGTCCAGGTCGCCGAACGCCCGCAGCCGGACCAGCTCGTCGTAGTGCTCGCCACCCATCGGCCAGTCGTCGGTGGCGTCGGCGAGCGTCTCCCGGAGCCAGGCCCCGTAGTCCTCGAGGGTCGTCTTGGCGCCCGCGATCGCGCGGTCGAGGCGGGCCAGGCCCGGCGCGTCGAGCTCGGCCTCGGCGACCGACCGCACCTCGGCGAACAGCGACGGCAGGTCGGCAACGTAGCGCGCCTCGACGCCCTGCCAGACCCGCACCGGCCGGCCCACGGCGCGCGTCCTCGAGGCCGCGAGGAACGAGGGCACCTGCTCCAGCCGCGCGGTGATGCTCGTGAGCCGATCCGCGAGCGGCGCGGCGCCGCGGGCGAACAGCAGGAACACCGCGTCCCCCAGCTGGCTGGCGGCCGTGGCGCCACGCTCCCAGCGGCGGACCTCGTCCGCCTCGAACAGGTTGAGGCGCACGTTGTGGAGCTCGAGATCGCGCTCGAACCGTGCCCCGGGGGACAGTCCGGCAGGGTCCAGGGCCTCGACCGCCGCGAGGTGCGCCCGCTCCGCCGCGATCTCGGCCAGGACCGCGTCCCGTGACGCATCGCCCAGCCGGTGGTCTTCGGTGTGGATGCCGAACCCCGTGGCGAGGACCGGATTGTCCGCGAACAGGCGGCGGACACGGGTCTCCACGAGGTCGTACAGGCGGTCGTCGAGGAGGCCGGCCTGCGTGGCGGCCGCGGGCCGCGGGAGGTCGACGCCGGGAAGTTGCTGGGTCATGGTTCCTCCGGCGGCCGCGGGGTCGGCGGACGCCTGTGGGTGATGCCGGTCTCCGTCGCGGCCGGTCCCGATCGTGGTCAGGCCGCGCTCGTGGCCGGATCGCCGGCGGGGATGGGTGCGGTCTCGCGGAGGGCCTCGGCGACGGCGCCGATGACGCGCTCGATGTCGCCCGCCGTGACCCCGTGGTGGGTGACGGCCCGGACCTGCCCGTGGGGGAAGGCGACCATCGCCACCCCGCGCGCCTCGAGGGCGGCGAGGAACGCGGACCGGTCCCGGTCGACGCGGAACAGCACGAAGTTGGTAACGACGCGGTCGGGGTCCAGCGGCCCGGCGCCGCCGTCCGGCTGCGCGATGTCGCCCGGGGAGCGGATCCCGTCGAGACCCGCCAGGGCCTCCGCCAGGCGCCGGGCGTTGGCGTGGTCCTCGGCCAGCCGGTCGATCATGCCGGCCTCGCCGTCCCGCAGCGCCACCAGCCCCGCCGCGGCCAGCACGCCCACCTGGCGCATGCCACCGCCGATCAGCTTGCGCGCGCGTCGCGCGCGAGCGATGAACTCGCGCGGTCCGACGACGACCGACCCGATCGGGGCCGCCAGCCCCTTGGACAGGCAGAACGTGACCGAATCCGCGGGCGCGGCCAGCTCGCGTGCCGTCGTGCCCAGCGCCACGACGGCGTTGAACAACCGGGCGCCGTCCACGTGGAGCGGAACCCCGCGCTCGTGCGCGATCGCGGCGATCGTCCGCGTGTACCCGGCCGTGAGCGGGCGGCCGCCGGTGTGCGAGTGGGTGTTCTCGAGCGCGATCAGGGCGGTGATCGGCTCGTGGACGTCGTCCGGGTCGCGGAACGCGGCGGCGACCTCGGCCGGGTCCAGCGTCCCGTCCGGCCGCTCGCGGAGGGCGCGGATCGTGGCGCCCACCACGACCGCGTGGTTGCCGGCCTCGTCCATGACGGTGTGGGTCTGGTAGCCGGCGATGACCTCGCCCCCGCGCGGGACGTGCGCCATCAGCGACACGAGGTTGCCCATCGTGCCGCTGGCGACGAACAGCCCGGCCTCCTTGCCCAGCAGGTCGGCGGCGCGCTCCTCGAGGGCGATGACCGTCGGGTCGTCGCCGAACACGTCGTCGCCCACCTCGGCCTCGGCCATCGCCCGGCGCATGGCGTCGGTCGGGCGCGTGACGGTGTCGGAGCGGAGGTCGATGTCGATGCGGCCCATGGCCGGGCGAGCATAGCGCGGGTCGCGTCCCGTGGCCGTGGAGCCCGTCCGGGCGGCGACCGTCCGGAGCCGCGGTGAGGCACCCGCGGCGGTGGCGGCAACCGGATGCCCCTGCTATGATCCGCCACCGGCCGCGGACCCGTGGTGTAGCGGCCCAACATGCCAGCCTGTCACGCTGGAGATCGCCGGTTCGAATCCGGTCGGGTCCGCCATCAAGCCAGATTCCTCATGACGCCCCGTCCGCCCGCCCGGACGGGGCGTTCCTCTTCCGATCGGGGTTATCCTCCGGCGGATGTCCGTTCGGGATCCCGGCTACGACCCGCGTCGCCTGCGCCGCCGTCGCGATGGCGCGCACCCGATGGGCGCGCATCCGATGAGTGCCCGCCCGGCCCGGCCCGCGTGGCTGGTCCCGGCCGCGGTCGCCGTCGTCCTGACGCTGGTCATCGCGCTCGGGTTCGGTGGCGGGCTGCTGGCAGGTGGGGGAACACCCTCGCCGACCGGCACGGCCGTCGCCGCAGGCCCGTCCGTCGCCCCGTCGGCCGCAGCGTCGGGCGATGTCACGGCGCCGACGCCGAGCGCGGCCGCCTCGCCCCCGCCGACGACCCCCGCGCCATCGCCCTCGGCCGACGCGCCGACCACGATCGCCGAGGTGGCGGTCGTCCCGGTGGCCAGCTTCCGGTCCACCCGCACGACGGTGCGTCCCGCCGACGTCCGCGCGATCGCCGAGGGCTCGTCCCGCCTCGAGGGCCTGGTGTTGGTCGAGGCGGATGCCGATGCCATCCTCGGGACCCTCGGCCTGGACCGGGCGGCGTTCGGCCGGCGGCTGGTCACGGTCGCGGACGCGGCGGCGCTGGCCGCGGACCTCGCGAAGCACCGCGCCCGGCTCGGCTTCCTGCGCGCGGACGACGTGGACGCGTCGGTGCGTGCGCTCGCGTGGGGTGGCAAGGCCATGTTCGGCGTGGACCGGGTCGCCGGCCTCGATGCCTGGCCGCTGCGGGCCTCGCTCCCGGTGGCCGCCGGATCGTCGCCCGACTACGACCCGGCGGGCGCCTGGACCCTCGTCGCCGGCGGCGACGTCCTGCTCGACCGCGGCGTGTCGCTGGCGCTCGGGGCGGCCAGGCGGGGCGCCGACTTCATGTTCGACGGCGGCACCGTGGGCATCACGGGGCGCTGCAGGGACTGCTCGCCATTCGGCTGGGACACCCCCTACACGAAGCGGACGGGCAATGCCGGCGTCGTCCGGGACCTCGTCAAGGGCGCCGACCTCACCATCGCCAACTTCGAGAACCCGGCCCCCAACCGGTTCCGGTTCCACGGCAGCGGCACGGTGTTCTCCGCCAACCCGGCGTACCTGGCCGGGCTCGCCAAGGCCGGCATCGACTGGGTGTCGCTCGCCAACAACCACATCGGGGACGCGGGCCGCACCGGGATCCTCCAGACGATGGCCAACCTCGACGACCACGGGATCCGCCACTCGGGCGCCGGACGCAACGAGGCCAAGGCCCACCAGGCGGCGCTGATCGACGTGGGGGGCGTGACCGTCGGGCTGCTGGGCTACGACACCATCGCCGCCTACTACCACGCAGGCCCGGACTCGATCGGCAGCGCGAAGATGACCAAGGGCGCCCTGGTCCGCGACCTCGCGGCCGCGCGCGCGGCCGGCGCGGAGGTGGTGATCGTGTTCCCGCACTGGGGCGTGGAGTACACCACCCGGGTCACGGCGAAGCAGCAGCGCCTCGGCCGCGCGGCGATCGACGCCGGGGCGGACATGGTCATCGGCAACCACCCGCACTGGGTGGGGGCGATGGAGGTCTACAAGGGCAAGCCGATCTGGTACGCGCTCGGCAACCTCGTGTTCGACCAGACGTGGTCGATCCCGACCATGGAGGGGATCACGCTGGAGCTGACCTTCGACGGGACGGAGCTCGTCCAGGCCCGCATCCGCCCCCACCTGATCCTGGGCAAGGCGCAGCCGAACTTCATGGATCCGGCCGGGTCCGGCCGCGAGGTGATGGACCAGCTGTTCGACGCTTCGGAGGGGCGCCTTTCCTGGTGACGGCGCCCGGGTCGGCGCATCGCACCCGACGAATCGAGTGACGCGCGACCCAACCTGATCGCCTGCCGGCGCATCGATTCGGACACAACGCACAAGGGTCCGTTGGCAGATGACGCGGCAGGCGCACACCGACATGCTCGACGACGCGAGCGCCCCAGGCTGGAGGCGCCAGGTGGCCGATCGGGCGGCCGAGCGCGCGACGCAGGCGGCGTCGCAGGTGAGCCTGGTCCGCCTCGCCCAGCACGGCGACGAGGATGCCTTCGACGCCCTGGCGCGGACGCGGATCGACCGGAAGTATCGGCTGGCGTTCGCGATCCTGCGCTCCGAGTGGGACGCGCGGGATGCCGTCCAGGAGGCGTTCGTCTCCGCCTGGCGACGGCTGCCGGGGCTCCGCGACCCGGCGCACTTCGACGCGTGGCTCGACCGGATCGTCGTCAACGCCTGTCGCATGGCACTCCGCCATCGACGGGTCCTGGTGCGGGAGATCGTCGTCGGGGACGCGGCGACGATCTCGTCGGCCCTCGGCGACGGCACCCAGCAGCCCGGCCCGGCTGACGACCTCGCCCTGGCCGATGTCGTGCAGCGGGCCATGCAGCGGCTCAACGCCGATCAGCGATCGATCCTCGTCCTGCACCACGTGGAGGACCGCCCGGTGGACGAGATCGCGGTCGTCCTGGGGATCCCGGGCGGCACGGTCAAGTGGCGCTTGCACGCCGCGCGCGACGCGCTCCGGCAGGCGCTCGAGGAGGAGTCGCGATGAGCCGCGCCCCGCTCCCCGCCGACGCGCTGCTGCGCGCGGCCCTCGCCCCGGCGTCCGAGATCACCGCGCCGCCCAGTCTGCCGGACGAGATCGCCGCCGCGATCCGCCGGACCCCGCAGGATCACCGCTTGCTCCGCCTGCCGTGGGGCTCGGACCTGGGGCGCTCGTGGGTCGCAAGCCCGGACCGCCGGCTGGCGTGGGCACTGCTCGTCGCGGCACTGGGGGTGGCGCTGGTGGCCGGGCTCCTGGTGGGGGCCGGACTGTGGCGCGAGGGGCGGCTCGGCCTCGACCCGACCGGCGTTGAGTCGCTGACCGCGGAATCGACGCGCTACGACGACGTGCTGATGGATGGGGCGGGCACGCTCTGGGCGGTCGGCCCTGGGCACGTCACGCGGTTCGACCCGGGAACCGGGGAGCGTCGGACGTGGACGGTGAGCGATGACCTGGCGTTCGACGCGCACGCGGTCTCGGTCGCCCGCGCGGGAGGCCTGTGGCTGTGGTGCGCCGACGGCATCCGGCGGTTCGACGGGCAGGGCTTCGCGGAGACGATCCCCGCGCCGGGTGACGTCTGGTCCGCGGAGACCCTGGTCGAGGATCCCGACGGCGTCCTCTGGGCGTACCTGGACGGTGGCCTGCGGCGCTGGGACGGCGGGGCCTGGGCTCCCCTGCCCGAGCTCCCATCGACCGCGACCGACTTCATGTTCGACTCCCTCACCGTGCTCGCGGGCGGCGACGCCTGGGTCGGCCTGACCACGCCCAGCAACTACGGCCGGCTCGTGCACCTTGTCGGCGACACCTGGGTCGGCTACGGCATCTGGGACGTCACCGCGCTCGCGGGCTCGTACTCCGTCGCCGGCGGCCCCGACGGATCGCTGTGGGTCGGATCGAGCCGGGGTCTGGCCCGGTTCTCGAACGGGACCTGGCAGGAGGTCGAGCGATCGGGGTTCAGGGGGATCGCCGATCTTGCACTGGATCGGCAAGGGGCGGTGTGGATGGTCGAGAACGTGTACCAGCCGCGTGTCGGACGCTTCGAGGACGGCGTCTGGACGATCATCGGGTCCGGGAGCAGCCTCACCGGCCAGGCGGCGCAGGTCGCGGGGATCGCCGCCAACGAGGCGGGCGTCTTCCTGGCGACCGGTCGCGGGCTCGTCCGGCTCGTCGACGGCGAATGGGTCCCCGCCTGGCCGAACACGGCGATCGGGCCGTCCGACGAGCGCATGGGCAGCTTCAACGGCTGGATCCTCGGTGTCTCTGCCCAGGAGGCCTGGGTCCCGGACGACGAGGGGCTGTGGCACTACCGTGACGGCCGGTGGACGGGGCCCGAGCTCGCAGAGGCGCCCTCGGGCTGGGGCTACAACGAGTCGATCGACGTGGGCCCCGACGGCTCCGTGTTCGTGGTGAACGCGGGAGGTCTTGCGGTCCGTCGGGACGGCGGTTGGGAGACGGTCTGGAAGGGAGAGGCATCGTCGGTCTCGGCCGCGCCGGATGGCTCCGTGTGGCTCGCGGACGGGTCGCACTCGCTGATCCAGCTGCGCGAGGTCGACGGTGCCTGGGTTCCCCGTGCCGTCACCTGTCCGGCCGGTGGCGGGCTCGTGCGCGTGACGACGGACGGGATGGTCTGGACGGGTGGCATCAGCTACGGCGGCGTGGGCGGGTTGGCCCGCTTCGACGGACGGACGTGCGAGCTCGCTGGACCTGTCCAGGACAACCGGGCGCTCGAGGTGACCGGCCTCGAGGCCGGCCCCTCCGGTGCCCTGGTGGCGACCGTGTTCGAGCAACTGGACGATGGCCAGTACCGCGAGTCCATCACGCAGTTCGACGGCCGGCGCTGGACGAGCCTCAGGGCCGAGACCCTGCCCTTCCTGCGCCTCGCGAATGTCGCGGTCTCGCCGTCGGGCGAGGTGTGGCTCGCGGGCTACGCACGAGGCATCGAGCGATACCGCGAGGGCGCCTGGACCGACGCGTTCCCCGGGCTGCAGGCGGCAGGGCCGATCTCGTTCGCGCCCGATGGCACCCTCTGGTTCGCCGGCCCGTCCGGGATCCAGCGGGTCCAGGCCGAGCTCCTGCCCTGAGCGGCCGTCGGAGCATTCACCGAACGCGTTCCGCCGACCGGCCTGTCAGCCCCAGCCGTAGGGCCCCGGGTTGCGCCCCTCGAGGCCGGCGAACAGGTCGGTCTCCGCCTCCGGTGCGGGCACGCGGGTCTCGCGTCGGACGAATGCCTCGCGGTTCCAGAAGTCGGCCCACGCGTCCTTGCCGAAGCGCACGAATGGATTGTCCTCGGAGATCTGGGTCCGATGCGCCCGCATCGCCGCCCAGCGCTGGTCGAGGAACGGGGCGACGTCGACCCAGGTCGTGATCGCCTCGTCCGGGATCAGCATCTGCGCCATCCGCGCCTCGAACTCGGCCAGCTGCTCGGGCGTCGCGTCCTCGGGCGGGCTCCAGAACGAGGTCTCGCCGAGGGCCTCCATCCGCTCCTTGATCGCGAGCCGGAGCGAGGCGGGGAGCGCCTGCTCGTAGAGCTTCGCCGGCGCCCACGGCGCGAGGCCGCCCTCGTCCGTGGGGGCGCCCGTGCCGCCGTGCTCCGGCGCGAGCTGCTCCGGGTACCAGGCCGGGTCGCCGGCCCGCTCGAACGCGCCCACCGCGACATGGTGGACCCGGATGTGGTCCGGGTGCCCGTAGCCGCCGAAGTCGTTGTAGGTCGTCAGCACGTCCGGCCGGTCGCGACGGACGATCCAGGTCAGGCGGCCGATCGCCTCGTCCAGGTTCGCCTGCCAGAAGCTGCGGGGGTCGCGGTTCCCCGGTCGGCCCATCATGTCCGAGTCGCGGTAGCCGAGGTTGTCCCATTCGGTGACGCCGAGGGCCGCCATCGCCCGTTCCAGCTCGGCCGCCCGCAGCTCGCCGAGCCGCCGGTGGTTGTCGGGCGTGTCCAGCTCCGGGACGACGATCTCGCCCATCTCGCCGCGGGTGCAGGTCACGAGGACCACGCGACGTCCCTCGCGCACGGCGCGCGCCATGCTGCCGCCGGTGCCGATGGTCTCGTCGTCGGGGTGGGCGTGGACCGTCATCAGGGTGGGGACGTGGGTC
>CAYJOH010000082.1:0-8502 GCA_964371685.1 uncultured Anaerolineaceae bacterium | reverse complement strand
ACCATCACGGTCCCCGGGATGTGGGTGATGCGGGAAGCCAGGCGGAGCGTGAACACCGGCTGCCCGAGCAGTAACACGACGGCGATGCCGGTGACCAGCGCGGGGGGCGGCCCGACGACCGCCCGCACCACCAGCAGCGCGAACAGTGCCGCCATCGCCCCGAACATCACCACGACGTCCAGGCTGAGCGCGTCCCGCCGCCGCCACCAGGCCGCCACCGCCCAGGCGAACACGAACGCGAACAGCGCGAGGATCGCGGACGTCAGCAGGTCCACGGCGGGTGGGCCGGTTCCGTCCTCAGCCGGCGCGCGCGCCGGCCCGCTGCGCCGGCGCCACGGGACGGAGGTGGCCGGCGAGCAGCGAGAACGGATCGCCCCGCAGGGCCGCCCAGGTCGTCGCCCCCGCGATCTCGTCCACGAACATCCGCGCGAGGTCCCGATCGAACTGGGAGCCTGCCCCGTGTCGCAGCTCGTCGATCGCCTGCTCCGCGGTCAGGGCCCGCCGATACGGGCGGTCGTGGGTCATCGCGTCGAACGCATCCACGATGCCCACGATCCGCGCGCCGAGCGGCGTCGCCTCGCCCCTGAGGCCATCCGGGTATCCCGTCCCGTCCCACCGTTCGTGGTGGTGCCGGATGATCGGGCCGAAGGCGCCGAACGAGGCCAGCGGCGCACAGATCCGCTCCCCGATCTCGGGGTGCCGCCGGATCAGCACCCACTCGTCATCGGACAGCGGGCCGATCTTGGTCAGGACCTGGTCGGGCACGCCGATCTTGCCCACGTCGTGGAGCAGCGCCCCGTAGGTGATCGCGTCCAGCTCCGAGGGCGGCAGGTCCAGGCGCTGCCCGAGACGCGCGGCCATGACCGCCAGCCGCTCGCAGTGCCGTTCCGTCGGTGCGTCCTTGGCCTCGACCGCGTTCGCGAGCGCGGTGACGACCGCGTGCGCGGCCTCCATCCCCACGAGCGCGCGGCGGAGGCGCAGGGCGCTGCCGATCCGGGCGATGAGCTCCGCGTGGGCGAAGGGCTTGGTGATGAAGTCGTCGGCGCCAGCGTTAAGGCCGGTGACCACGTCGGACAGCGCCGTGCGACCGGTCAGCAACAGGATCGGCAGGGTCGCGTGGCGGGGTTCGAGCCGCAGCCGCCGCGTGAGCTCGAACCCGTCGAGACCGGGCAGCCCGACATCGAGCAGGACGAGGTCCGGGTGATGGGTCGCGACGCCGCGGAGGCCAGCCTCGCCGTCGTCCTCGGCGTGGACGCGGTACCCCTCCGATTCGAGGAGCCGGCTGAGGAGCACCCGGTTGGCCTCGTCGTCCTCGACCACGAGGATGACGGCGGTCGGCTGGACACCGGGCAAACCGGGCCCCCGCCTGTCGCTGTTCATGTGTCGCTCCCCACCAGACGCCTCGGGACGGAGGCTCGACCCATTCAATCATGCGCATCCGGCAATGCAAAGGCCAGAAAGTACCAGTCCCTGCCGGGGCGTCGTATCGTCGACGCATGACGTAGCCGGTCTGGCTACCCTCCCGTTGATGGACGAGCCGGTCGACGACCAGGTATTCGAGGACTGGGTGCTCGAGGCGATCGAGGCCCTCCCGGCCACGTTCCGCGAGCGGCTGGGCAGCGTGGCCATCGTGATCGAGGAGTGGCCGACGCCGGGCCAGCTCCAGAGCGTGGGCGCACCCGGGCTGTACGGGCTGTACCAGGGCATCCCTCGCTCCGCCTGGGGTGCGGACCACGTCGCCTACCCGTCCAAGATCACGATCTTCCGGGGCACGCTGACCAGCCGCTTCCGGACCCGGGAGGCGATGCGGGCCAAGGTCATCGACACCGTCCACCACGAGATCGCCCACCACTTCGGGATCTCGGACGCCCGGCTGGCGGAACTCGCGCGCAAACACGGTGCCGGCTGACGGCCGGCCGTCGACCGTGGCCCTCCCCGCGGCCCCGGCCCGCTGCCATACTCGCGGAGTGGACGCGCATATCCTGCTCGTCGAGGACGACCCGTCGATCCGCGAGGTCACCGCGCTGGGGCTGCGCGCCGCCGGGTTCACGGTCTCCACGGCCGCGGACGGCGTCGAGGGCCTGGACCGCTGGCGCGCGGGCGCGCCCGACCTCGTGCTCCTCGACGTCATGCTGCCGGGCATGGACGGCCTCGAGGTGTGCCGGGCGATCCGGCGCGAGGCGACGACGCCGATCGTGATGCTCACGGCCCGCGCGGACACCATCGACGTCGTCGTGGGCCTCGAATCGGGCGCCGACGACTACGTCCGCAAGCCGTTCGAGATGCCGGAGCTCGTCGCGCGCGTGCGGGCGGCACTCCGCCGGCGCGTCCACGACGCGGGCACCGCCACCGAGGCCGTGCTCCACCTGGGCCCCCTGCGGATCGACACCGGCGGCCGGACGGTGGAGCGCGGCGGCGCCGAGGTCGCCCTGACCCGCACCGAGTTCGACCTCCTGGCCGAGCTGGCGCGGCGGCCCGGACAGGTGTTCACCCGCGACCAGCTGCTGGACCGGGTGTGGGGCTACGACTACCTCGGCGACTCCCGGCTGGTGGACGTCGCGATCGGCCGGCTGCGCGCCAAGGTCGAGGCGGACCCGGCGGCCCCGGAGCTGGTGCTCACGGTCCGCGGCGCCGGCTACAAGGCCGCCCGGCCGTCCGCGGGCTGACGCGGCTCCGGGCGATGGGCGGCATCCGCACCCGGCTGGCGATCACGCTGGTCGCGCTCGTCGCGGTCACGGTGGCCGCGATCGGCGTCGGGACCTACGCGTTCGTCGACGCCTCGCTGCGCGAGCGGCTCCTCGCCGACGCGCGGCAGCAGGTCGACTTCAACCTGTCGGTGCTGCTCCCCGGTGCCGCGGAGCCAGCCACCGACGCGTCCGCCTTCGCCGCCAGCGGGCTGCCCGAGGCATTCCGGCTGCGCGGCACCACGGCGGTGATCGCGGACTTTGGCGACGGGCGCCCGTTCGTCTCGACCGGACTGCCACCGGGGGCCCTCGACGAGATCCCGGCCCCGGTCCGGGCGCTGGTCGCGGGCGGCCAGCTGGCCTATTCGTGGCAGGCGCTCGCGGGCCATCCGGTGCTGATCGTCGGCGGGCGCCAGGGCGGCCCGCCCGACCTGTACTTCGTATTCCCGGCCGGCGTCGTCGAGGACGCCCTCGCCCAGCTCCGGATCGGGCTCCTCGCCGCGGCCGGGCTCGCCGTGCTGGTGGCGCTGCTGGCGGCGGGCGCGATCGCGCGCGGCATCCTGCGCCCGGTGGCCGCCGCGGGCCAGGCGGCGCGGCGGATCGCGGGCGGCGACCTCTCGGCGCGCATCGCCGACGGCGGCCGCGACGAGTTCGGGCGCTGGGCGGCGGAGTTCAACCGGATGGCCGGGTCGCTCGAGACGTCCATCGCGCGCCTCGAGGCGGCGCAGCAGCAGAACCGGCGGTTCGTCGCCGACGTGTCGCACGAGCTGCGGACCCCGCTGACCGCCCTGGTCGCCGAGGCGTCGCTGATCGAGGGCGACCTGGGCCGGCTGCCGCCCGACGCACGGCGCGCCGCGGAGCTGCTGGTGACGGACGTCCGGCGTCTGCGGGTGCTCGTGGACGACCTGATGGAGGTCTCGCGCTTCGACGCCGAGGCCGAGGCGGCCAACCTCGAGCCGGTGGATCTCGGGCGGATCGTCACCGGCGTCGTCGCGGCGCGGCTCCCCGAGGCGGCGGTCGCGCTGCCGCCGCGGCCGGTGGTCGTGGACTCGGACCCGCGGCGGCTGGACCGGATCCTGGGCAACCTCCTGGACAACGCCCGTGCCCACGCCCCGGACGCCCCGGTGGAGGTCGCCCTGACCACGACCCGCGAGGGCGCCGTGGTGGTCGTCGCGGACCGGGGGCCGGGCGTGGCCGGCGACGCCCTGCCCCACCTGTTCGACCGGTTCTACAAGGCGGACCCGTCGCGCGGGGGCGGGGGCTCCGGGCTCGGCCTCGCGATCGCCGCCGAGCACGCCGCGCTGGTGGGCGGGACCCTGCGCGCCCGCGCCCGGCCGGGCGGTGGCCTCGTGTTCGCGCTCACGCTGCCCGTGACCCGATCGTTACCGGGCGGCGATGGCGGCGTCACGGCGCCGGACGACGATCGGCGCACATCCGAACCCGCACCGAGGTCCCGGCCGTGATCCGCCTCGACCATCCGCATCGCCGCTTTCCCTCGCCCAGGCCGCTCGCATGGCTGGCGGCCATCGTCATCGTCGTCGCGGCCTGCGCGCCCGGGTCCGGCTCGCTCGGCTCGCCGGCGACCCCACCCGCGTCCAGCGAGCCGACGATCGAGGCGCCGTCCGCGGACGCGACGCCGCCCGCGTCTGAGTCCCCCACCCCATCGGCGACCACCGAGCCGTCCGGCACGCCCGGCGGATCGGCGACGCCCGCGCCCACCGCCACCCCGGCCGGCACCACCATCGTCCGCGCCTACTACTTCCTCGGCAGCTTCACCGGCAACGGCGGCCTCGTCCCCGTGCTGCGCGAGGTGCCCGAGACCAGGGCCGTCGCCACGGCCGCCATGCACGAGCTGCTCGCCGGCCCCAACGAGAAGGAGCTGTCCGCGAGCCCGGCGATGTACACCGCGATCCCCGAGGGCACCGCGCTGCTCGGCCTGTCGATCGAGGACGGCGTGGCCACGGTGGACCTGTCGGGCGAGTACGCCGCCGATGGCGGCAGCGCCGCGATGTTCGGGCGCCTCGCCCAGGTCGTGTACACGCTGACCCAGTTCTCGACCGTGGACAAGGTGCTGTTCGAGCTCGACGGCGAGCCGGTGACCACGTTCAGCAGCGAGGGCATCATCCTCGACCATGCCCAGCGCCGCGCCGACTACCGCGACCAGCTGCCGGCGATCTTCGTCGACCGCCCGGCGTGGGGCGCCGCGCTCGGCAACCCCGGCCCGGTGTCCGGCCTGGCCAACGTGTTCGAGGCGACGTTCAAGGTCCAGCTCCTGGACGCGAAGGGTGGCCTGATCGCGGACCGCCAGGTGATGGCGACCTGCGGCACCGGCTGCTGGGGGACGTTCAAGGTCCAGCTGGGCTACGACCTGTCGAAGGCCCAGTGGGGCACGCTCCGCGTGTTCAACCTGTCCGCGAGGGATGGGTCGCCGGCGAACGTGACCGAGTACCCGGTGTGGCTGACGCCCTCCGGCTGAGCGCGACGTAGCCCGGCGTAGCCGGCCTTGGCCGGCCGCAGCCCGGCGCCAGCCCCGCGTCCGAACGTTGCGGCCGCCGCTCCGCCCTACCGCCGCCCGGGCAGCCGTCCCTGGGCGGCGGCCACGAGCTGCGCCAGGTGGGAGGCCTCGTGGCGCGCGAAGTACGCGGCCTGGCCGAGCACCGTCACCCGACCCCATTCCGGGTGGCCGCCGGCGCGGCCCCAGCCGGACTCGTCGAGCGTGCGGAGACGCTCCACGGTCTCGTGACGCATCGCCCGGTACCGCGCGACGATCGCGGACGCCGCGTCGTCCGTGGCCTCCATGCCCTCGTCGGACGGGGCCGTCCCCCAGCTCACGGACCACGACCCGAGGTCCGGCTCGTCCTCGGTGAGCATCCGGGCGATCCGGCCGGACAGCAGCGTCTCGGTGAACACGAGGTGCTGGAGCGTCTCGCGCGCCGACCACTCGCCGGCGGCCGGGGCGCGGTCCAGGGCGTCGTCGCCGTGGCCCGCGACGGCGTCAGCCACGTGCCCGGGGCCGGCGGCCAGCGCAGCCAGGATCGTGCCCGGCTCGGCGTGCTCCAGGTACCACACCGGCAGGATCTCGCGGAACGAGAGGGCCAGCGCCTCGCACACCGGGCAGGTCGGGGGCACGTCGTCGCCGATGAACAGCTCGCCGCACACCCGGCAGACCCGGATCGCGGGCACGTCGCGCAGGGTGACCGTGCCGCTGGTCGCCACGAGATCCGCCACCGCCCCGAGGCGCTCGATCCACGCCGGGGGCTCGTCCGGGACGACCGCGGCGAGGTCCCGGACGGCGGCCACGACCGCGGGCAGCCCGCGGGGCGCCCCGGCCTCCGCGTACCGCACGAGCTCGCGTTCGAGCGCCGCCCGCACGAGCTTGGCGCCGTTGTAGGCGCCCTCGCGCTCGAGCCCGCGGGCGACGATCGCCAGCCGCCCGATCCGATCCAGCCGTCCCTTGCGCATCAGGGTCTCCTGTCCGGCGCCGGTCAGGCGCCTGGTCCCGTCCGGACCCGCAGACCCTCGAGGCCGCGCAGCACGAACGTTGGCTTCCATGTCGGGGGCTCGACCAGCCGAAGGTCGGGGGCGCGGGCGAGAATCTCGCGGAACAGGATCCCCAGCTCCAGCTTCGCCAGTGGCGCGCCGAGGCAGTAGTGGATCCCGGCCCCGAACGAGAGGTACGGGTTGGGCCGGCGGTCGAGGACCAGCTCATCGACCCGGTCGAAGCCGTCCGGGTCGCGGTTTGCCGAGGCGAACTGGAGGGCCAGCTCGGCGCCCCGCGGGATCCGGACCCCGTACAGGTCGATGTCCTCCAGCACCCACCGCTCGAACATCGGCAGCGGGGTGTCGAAGCGCAGCAGCTCCTCGATCGCCGTGGGGACGAGCGACGGGTCCGCCCGCAGCGCGGCCAGCGCCGCCGGGTGGCGGAACAGCGTCCACCACGCGTTGCCGGCCCCGTTGACGGACGCCTCGTGGCCCGCGTTGAGCAGCAGGGCGCACGTCCCCACCAGCTCGTCCTCGGTCAGGACGTCGCCGGCGTCGGCGACCTGGGCGAGCCCCGAGATCAGGTCGTCGCCCGGGTGGGCGCGCCGGTGACGGGCGAGGTCGCGCAGGTACCCGCCGAACGCGAGGCTGGCGGCGATCGCCTTCCGCTGGCTGGTCTCGGGCGGATTGAGCTCGTACATCAGGCAGATGTCCGACGACCACGGCCGGAGGTGGCGGCGGTCCGCCTCCGGGACGCCCAGCAGCTCGGCGATGACGGTGACCGGCAGCGGCTCCGCGACGTCCGCGATCAGGTCGAACTCGCCCTTCGCGAGCGCGGCGTTGAGCAGCCGGTCCACGATCGCCTCGATCCGCGGCCGGAGGCCCTCGACCGTGGCCGGGGTGAACGCCTTGGACACGAGCCGGCGGAGCCGGGTGTGGTCGGGCGGCTCGCGATCCAGCATGCCGCTCTGGACGAGGCGCCAGAACGGGTCGTGCCAGTCCGGCGGCGCGTCGTGGCCCATCTCCTCGTGCGTGGCGACGTGGAGGTACGTCCGCCCCAGCCGCCGGTCGCGGAGCAGCGCGTTGACGTCCCCGAAGCGTGACACGACCCACTGGCCCGTGGCGGGGTTCCAGAGCAGCGGGTGGTCCGCACGCAGCCGCGCGAGGGCCGGGTAGGGATCGGCGATGAACGCCGGGTCGGCGGGGTCGAAGCCGAGCTCCAGCGGGGTCACGGCATACGGGTCCACGGTCCCGGTCGCGGCGGGGGGCGGCGTCATCGGCATGGGCCGATCGTAGCCCGCCGCTACTCGAAGCGCGACACCGCGTCGATCACGAGGTCCAGGAACGCCTCCCGGTCGATGCGGACGCCCACCTCCGCGTTGGGCGGGCGACCCGAGATCCCTTCCTCGTCGCCCACGGTCCGGCCCCGGGTGAGGCCGTCGCCCGTCTCCACGTCCACGCGCATCCGCCGCCGCTCCACGAGCCACGGCGCGACCAGCACGCCCGCGGCGACGGCATCGTGGACCGGCGGGCCCGCCCAGCCATAGCGGTTGCGGTGGTGGATCGCGAAGAACCGCATCAGGTCCGCGAAGATGCGCCCGGTCCGCGTGCCGAGCCCCTCCAGCCGCGCGACGTCCGCCGGCAGCACCAGCGCCTGGTGGGTCACGTCCAGGCCGGCCATCAGGATCGGGATCCCGCTGCCGAACACGATCGCGGCCGCCTCGGGATCCTGCCAGATGTTGAACTCGGCGGACGGCGTGGTGTTGCCGGCGCCCAGCGAGCCGCCCATCAGCGAGATCGCGCCGATCCGGCCATGGAGCGCCGGGAACGCGCGCAGGAACAGGGCGACATTGGTCAGCGGGCCGGTCGGGACGAGCGTCACCGGCGAGCCGGCGGCGCGCACCAGGGCGGCCGTCAGCTCCACCGCGGCCTCGGGGCGGGCGGGCACGGCCGGCTCGGGCAGGTCCGCCCCGTCCAGCCCGGACTCGCCGTGGAACTGGGGCTGGATGTACGGCTCGCGGACCAGCGGCCGGTCCGCGCCGGCGGCGACCGGGACGTCCGTCCGATCCAGCAGCGTCAGGACACGCAGCGCGTTACGGGTCGTGCTGGCGAGGCTCGCGTTGCCGCCGACGGCGGTGACGCCGAGGACCAGGAGCGACGGCGAGGCGCACGCAAGCAGGATCGCCAGCGCGTCGTCGTGGCCCGGGTCGCAGTCCAGGATGACCGGGCGTGGCGCACCGGCCGGCGGGGCCCCGGGCAGCGCGGCGAGGGCCGCGGCGCGGGCGTCGTCGCCCGGGACGGCGTCCCCGGCCGCGGCGGCGTCCCCGCTCACTCCTTC
>CAYJOH010000081.1:0-8514 GCA_964371685.1 uncultured Anaerolineaceae bacterium | reverse complement strand
AGCATCGTGACGATCAGGCTCAGGATCGCGACCTGGTAGGCGCCCACCCCCAGCGAGTCGAGCAGCAGGAACACGATCGCGCCGTACAGGACCTGCCCGATCACCTGCGACGCCTTGCCGACCAGCCCGTAGACGCCGAAGAACTCGCCCACCCGGTTGGGCGGCGACAGGCGAACCATGAACACGCGGTCGGCGACCTGCACGCCGCCCAGGCCAGAGCCCAGGATGGCGCCCGCGACCAGGAACAGCGCCATGCCCGGGACGGTGGGCGTCGGGCCGCCGGTCACCGGGTCCGTGCCGTTGAGCGACAGCGACAGCGACCCGATCACGAGGCCCACGGCCCAGCTGGCCAGCACCGTGATCAGCGTCCGTCGCGGCCCGGCGCGGTCCGCCATCCAGCCCCAGGCGAACGACATCAGGATCGCGACCACCGTGAGCGACAGGAGCACGAGGTTCGCCTCGCCGGCCGTGAGCCCGACCGCTTCGACCGCGACGACGCTCATGACCACGATCACCGTGTTGACCGCGTCGGAGTAGAAGAACCGCCCCACGAGGAACCGCGGCAGACCCGGCACGTCGCGCGCATGCGCGATCGTGGTCGCGAGCTGGCGCCAGGACGAGGCCACGTCGCCGAACGTGAGGCTCGGCGCGGACGGATCGGGCCGCTCCCGGACGATGACGAACACCGGCACCGCGAACAGGCCGAACAGCAGCGCCGAGAGCACGAACCGTGCCTCGACCGGGATGTCGAACAGGAAGATGAGCAGCCCGACGACGACCGTGCCGCAGTATCCGATCCCGGTCCCGAGACCGCTCAGGCGGCCGCGCGTGTGGGGCGTGCTGACGAGCTTGATCGAGGCGTCGTAGTAGATGAGGGCGGCCTGGTAGGCGAAGTTCGCGACCACGAACAGCAGCACGCCGAGCAGCGGCCCGCTGAACCCGATGACGGCGGTGGGCCCAACGCACAGCGCGGTGAACGCGAGCAGGAACGGGAGCCGCCGGCCGCCGCCCCGATCCGACAGCGCACCCAGGACCGGCGACACGATCGCGTTGAGGCCGACGCTGATCGCCACCGCGAGGCTCAGGACCAGCTGCCCGGTGCCGGCCCCGAAGCGGGCGTCGTCGGTGAGCCACAGGCCGATGGCGCCCGACACGACCGCGAACGAGAAGATCGTGTTCGCGAAGTCGTACAGGACCCATGCCCCCTGCGCGACCGGCCGCAGGTTCGGGTCTCGCCCGGCGACGGCGGCGGGCACGGGGCTGGGGACGGGCGCGGGGACCGACGGGGCCGACATGGACACCTCGCGACGGTGCCGGGCCGGGGGCCCGGGTGGCGCGATGATAGTCGGCGGGCGGCGCGTGAATCGGGCTCCGGTTACGATCGCCGCGTGACGGAGCCGAGCGCACCCCGCGACATCGCCGCGGCCTGGGAGCCGCAGCGGCCCGGTCGCCGCGCCGCGCGCGACATCCCCGACGCGATCGTGGAGCCCGCGTGGGGCGGCCTGCGTGCCGTGGCCCTCCTGGACGACGCGTCGGCGGCGCTGTACGCGCACGGCGAGGAGATCAGCGTCCCGGGCGAGCTGGTCGACGCGCTGCGGGGCGCCTTCACCGCGCTGGACGCGGTGGTGGAGGGGCACCTCACGACGAAGGCCCTCCACGGCAGCGAAGGGATGCTGCCCCCGGCGCCCGCCGTGGAGCGACCCCCGATCCTCGTCCCGCGGGCGCTGCTCAAGAGCGTCAAGGACGACCCGTTCGTGATGGCGCGCGACCACGTCCGCGAGGCCGAGGCGGCGGAGGCCGCGATCCTCGAGGCGCTGGCCGCGGGCGAGCGCCACGCGTTCGTGGCCACGGACCTCGTGTGGCTGGACGGCGAGTCGCTGCTCGACGTCCCGCTGCTCGAGCGCAAGCGCCTGCTGGACACGATCCTCGAGGAGTCGTTCCTCGTCCGGATCACCACCTTCGTGCGCCCGTCGGCCGTGCTGACGCTGGTCACCTGGGGCGGCCTCGGGTTCGAGGAGCTGTCGTATCGCGCCTCCAACAGCCGGTACCTCCCGGGACGCGAGAACCCGGACTGGGCCGTGGCGCGCCCGCCCGAGGGGCCGCACGGTCCCGCGAAGGCCGCCGCGCCGCCGCGCTGACCGCCCGCGCACCGCACCCCCGGGCCCGCGGGCGCCGGGAGGGTGGTAGGGTGGGCCCGTGCCCGCGACGACGCTGACGCCCGCCATCCGGGAAGAGATCGGACGCCTCGGACGGGCCGACATCATGGTCGGCATCCCGAGCTTCAAGAACGCCGCGACGATCGGCTACGTCGTGCGCGCGGCCCATGCCGGCCTCGTCCAGTACTTCCCGGACCTCAAGCCCGTGCTGGTCAACTCGGACGCCGGCAGTCCTGACGGGACCCAGCGCGTCGTCGTGGAAACCGAGCCGCCCGACTACGTGGAGTCGATCCTCCTCGTCCGCCCCACCAACCGTCTCGACCGGGTCACCATCACCTACCCCGAGATCGACGGCGTCGGCGGCAAGGGCGCCGCGCTGCGCACGATCTTCGAGATCGCGGCCGCGCTCCAGGTCCAGGCGCTGGTCGTCGTGGACAGCGACCTGCGGAGCATCGTCCCCGAATGGATCGAGCTCCTGGCCGGCCCGATCCTCAAGGGCGGCTACGACTACGTCGCCCCGCTGTACGCCCGCTACAAGTACGACGGCACGATCACCAACACCGTCACCTACCCGCTCACCCGCGCCCTGTACGGCCACCGCATCCGGCAGCCCATCGGCGGCGACTTCGGCGTCAGCGGCGATCTGGTGCGTCACTACCTCGAGCTCGATGACTGGACCGAGGACATCAGCAAGTTCGGCATCGACATCTGGATGACGACGTCCGCGCTGACGGGCGGGTTCGCGGTGTGCCAGACGCGGCTGGGGGCGAAGGTCCACGACCCGAAGGATCCCGGCTCCGACCTGGGGCCGATGTTCCGCCAGGTGGTGGGCACGATCCTGCGGCTGGCGGCGGCGCACCCGGAGTCCTGGCTCTCGATCCGCGGCAGCCACGACATCCCGGCCTACGGCTTCGAGCGGATCATCGACCCGCCGCCGCTGGAGGTGAACGCGATCCGCCTCCTGTCCGAGCTCCACGGCGGCTCGCTGACCCTGGCCGACACCTGGCGCCGGATGCTGACGCCCGACAATGCTGAGGCCGTGCTGGTGCTGGCCAAGGAGGCGGGGCACCTCGCCGACACCGCGGCCGCGCGCCTGGGCGTGGGCGGCGAGGGCGACACCGCCGCCCGGGTGTCCACGCTGGACATGGCGGAGGCGCTGGCCGCGTTCCATTTCCCCGACGACCTGTGGGCGCGGATCGTGTACGACCTCGTGATCGCCGTCCGGCGGGGCGACGTGCCGGTGGAGCAGCTGGTGGCGGCGCTGGTCCCCGTGTACTTCGGCCGGGTGGGCAGCTTCGTGATCGAGAACCGCCACCTGACGACGGCCGACGCGGAGGAGCGCGTGGAGCGGCAGGCGCGCGAGTTCGAGCTGCTCAAGCCGTACCTCGTGGACCGCTGGGCCGCGGGCGAGGGCGCCCCGGCATGAGCGGCGAGCCCCTGCCGGCGCGGATCCTGATCCCGGTCGCGAACCCGCTCACCGCGGAGGAGCTGATCCGCATCGGCGCCTCGCTGCTGGAGCCGCGGACCGGGGAGCTGACCGCCCTCGGGATCGTCGAGGTGCCCGAGGGGATGCCCCTGTCCGAGGGTGCCACCCGCGCCCGCCAGGCCCGGCGGCTGCTGCAGAAGGTCCTCGACTACGTGCCCGAGGGGACGACGATCCACCCGCTGGTGCGCATCGGGCGGCACGCGGCGGCGGGCATCGTGGAGGCAGCGGCGGAGCAGGAAGCCGACCTGATGATCTTCGGCTGGGGCGGCAAGTCGGGCCCGCACCGCGACGGCCCGCACACCGGCCCCACGATCTCGCCCACGATCGACGAGGTGGTGCGCGAGTCGCCGTGCGACATCGCGGTCGTCAAGCAGCGCGGCGCGCGCGAGATCCGGCGCATCCTCGTGCCCGTCCGCGGCGGGCCCCACGCCGAGCTCGCGCTGCGGGTCGCGAACGCGCTGGCCCACCGGCACCAGGCCACGGTGGCCGTGATGCACCTGGTGCCGGCCGGGGTCACGGAGGCGGTCCGCGCCCAGGCCGAGCATGCGCTGGCCGCATTCGCCCGACAGCACGTGACGGCACGCTCCGAGCCGATCCTCCGCGAGACCGCCAACGTGCGGACCGCGATCCTGCGCGAGGCGGACCGCTCGGCCCTGGTCGTGATGGGCGCCTCGGCGCCGCCCGGCGATCCCGGCACGTCGCTGTTCGGGGCGCTGCCGGAGGCCATCGCCCAGCGCGCGCGGCCCACGGTCGTCGTCGTCAAGACCCGCGAGCCCATCGGCCGCCAGACGTTCGAGCAGCTGGCCGCCCGGGCCGAGACGCTGGCCGCCGCCGACCGCGCGGCCGAGGAGTCGCGGGCCGTCCCGGCCAAGGTGGAGCGCTGGTTCGCGGAGGCGAACTTCCACCACTCGGAGTTCGCCGACCTCGCCCGCCTGACCGCCCTCAAGGAGAAGCAGGGCGTCACCGTCAGCCTCGTCCTGCCCACCCTCAACGAGGCGGAGACGGTGGGTCCCATCGTCCGGCGCGCCATCCGCGAGATGCAGGAGCGCTACCCGCTGCTGGACGAGATCCTCGTCATCGACTCCGCGTCCACGGACGACACCCGGGCCATCGCGGAAGGCGAGGGCGCCCGCGTGGTGCAGCACCCGGACGTGCTGTCGCGCTACGGCTCGTTCCGGGGCAAGGGGGAGGCGCTGTGGAAGTCCCTGTACGAGACCTCCGGTGACATCGTCGTGTGGGCGGACACCGACGTCCGCAACTGGCACCACCGGATGGTCTACGGGACGCTCGGGCCGCTGCTGGTGGAGCCGCGGCTGCAGTACGTCAAGGGCTACTACCAGCGCCCGATCGTCGAGGGCGGCGTGCTCAAGGAGGGCGGCGGCGGGCGCGTCACGGAGCTGGTCGCGCGACCGCTGATCAACCTGTTCTTTCCGGAGCTCTCCGGGCTGATCCAGCCGCTGGCCGGCGAGTACGCGGGGCGGCGCTCGCTGCTCGAGCAGATCCCGTTCTTCACCGGGTACGCGGTGGAGATCGGGCACCTCATCGACGCGTCGGAGCGGGCGGGGATCGAGGGTCTCGGGCAGGTGGACCTCGAGCGGCGGGTGCACCGCAACCAGGAGCTCGAGGGCCTGTCCCGGATGTCGTTCGTGATCCTCCAGGCCGTGATGAAGCGCCTCGAGGAGCGGCGGCGGGTACGGCTGTTCGCGGAGCTCGGCTCGACGATGAAGCTGCCGCGCTCCGGGCGGGGCCGGCTGTCGCTGGAGATCATTGAGCTGGCCGACCACGAGCGCCCGCCGATGATCCGCATCCCCGAGTACCTGGAGCGGCGGCTCGCGGCCTCGGGGGCGGCCGACATCGCCGGCGGCGAGCTCTCGGACTGAGCCGTGCGTCCGACGCACGGAATCCGTGCCCATGTGCCGCGATCGTGCGTGGCGCGCACGATGGCAGCCGATTCGGGGGCTGGAACCGTCGATTCACGGACCCGGTCGAGCGCGGCACGCAGGGTGTCGACACGCCGCATCGGAATGCGTGCGCCGGGCGCACGCCACGGGCGCCAGGGGGCGGTGGCCCCGTGAGCGATCGGCCCATGCACGTCCTGATCGCGCCGGACTCGTTCAAGGGCTCGCTCACGAGCGTCCAGGTGGCGCGCGCGCTCGCGGACGGATGGCACCGCGCGCGCCCGGGGGACGAGATCCGCCTCGCGCCCCTCGCCGATGGTGGCGAAGGCACGCTGGTCGCCATCGAGGCGGCCGGCGGCTGGCGCTGGCGCGAGGCGGACGCCCTCGACCCGCTCGCCCGCCCGATCCGCGCCCGCTGGCTGGCGCGAGCCGACCTCGGCGCCGCCGTGGTCGAGATGGCCGCCGCGTCCGGGCTGTCCCGGGTGGCGCCGGGCGAGCGCGACGCCGCGCGCGCGACCAGCCACGGGACGGGTGACCTGCTGCGGGCCGTGCTGGACGCGGGGATCCGGGACATCGCCCTGGGCATCGGCGGCAGCGCGACGACGGACGGTGGCGCCGGGCTCCTGCGGGCGCTCGGCGCGACGGTCAGCGACGACCTCGTGTCGGTGGACCTCGCCGGCCTCGATCCCCGGCTGGCCGAGACCCGGCTGCGCATCGCCTGCGACGTCACCAACCCCCTGCTCGGGCCCAGCGGTGCCGCCGCGACCTACGGCCCCCAGAAGGGTGCCGCGCCCGATGTGGTCATCGCGCTCGATGCCCGGTGCGCCCGGTTCGCCGATGCCCTGGAGGCCGCCACGCGCCGCCACGAGCGCGACACTCCGGGGGCCGGTGCGGCCGGCGGCGTTGGCTTCGCGCTGCTGTCGCTGGCCGGGCGGTTCGCGTCGCTGGACCTGCTGCCCGGCGTGGACCTGGTGATGGAGGAGGCCGGCTTCGACCGCGCCCTCGCGGACGCGGACCTCGTGATCACCGGCGAGGGCCGGATCGACGCCCAGACCGCGTTCGGCAAGACCGCGCTCGGCGTGGCCAGCCGGACGCAGGCGGCCGGGAAGCCATGCATCGCGGTGGGCGGCGGCGTGACGCCCGAGGGGATCGAGGCCCTGGCCGCAGTTGGCGCCCTGGCCGTGCCGGTGGCGGAGGTGCCCGGCACCGTGGAACAGGCGATGGCCGCCGGCGCCGGCCCGATCGAGCGCTGCGGCGAGCGCATCGCGCGGCTCGTCTCGCTCGCGCGATTGACTTAGTCCACCCGTTAGTCCACCATCGCGTCGTGGCCACGATCGTCAACATCCACGAGGCCAAGACGCACTTCTCGCGCTTGGTGGAGCGAGCGCGCCAGGGCGAGCGGATCACGATCGCCCGGGCCGGGGTGCCGGTGGCGATGCTGGTCGCGATCGAGCCGGAGACGCGACCGCAGCGGCCGATCGGCATGGACCGCGGCAAGATCGTGATCCACGACAACTTCGACGACCCGCTCCCTGAATTCGACTTCGACGCCATCGAGGGCGATGACCTGCTGGGGCCCGTCGATCGATGAGCGTCCTGCTCGACACGCACTCCCTGCTGTGGGCGGCGGACGGGGACCCTCGGCTGTCGCCGACCGCCAGCGCGATCCTGCAGGACGGCAGCCAGCAGATCCTGTTCAGCGCGGTCAGCGCGCTGGAGATCGCAATGAAGCACGCCAGCGGGCGCCTGGACCTGCCCGACGATGCACGTGCGTGGATCCGCACGAGGGTCGCTGCGTTCGACCTCACGGACCTGCCGATCACGGTCGACCATGCGGTCGAAGCCGCACTGCTGCCCAGGTACCACCGAGATCCGTGGGATCGCCTGCTCATCGCCCAGGCCCGTGTCGAGGGGGTCCCGATCCTCACCGCCGATGCGATCTTCGCCCGCTACGACGTCGAGACGATCTGGTGAGCCTGGTACCGGCGACGAGGACGAGGAAGCCCGCCGCGAGGCCGCGCCCGCGCAGGCCCGCCGATCCCGCGAGGAAGTGGGCGAGCTACCTGCGGCGGTACCGGCCGGGCCTGCCGCGGTACGTGATCGACGGGCTCGCCGGCATCTACGGCGAGCAGCGCTGGGAGCCCCGCCTCGACCCCACGAGCGAGCTGATCCTCACGATCCTCACCCAGAACACCGCGGACGTGAACGCGGAGAAGGCGTTCGAGGCGCTGCGTACGGCGTACCCCAGCGACCGGCCGGCGGAGGTCCACAAGCCGGGCATCGGCTGGGGCGGCGAGGGACTGTCCACCGCGCCGCCGCCGGACTGGTCGATGGTGGAGCACGCGCCGCTGCCCGAGCTCATCGACGTCATCCGGCCCGGCGGCCTCGGCCCCCAGAAGGCGCCCCGGCTCCAGGCGACGCTCCAGCGCATTCGCGAGGAACGCGGCGACTACTCGCTGGCGTTCCTCGGCGACCTGCCGGCGCTCGAGGCGCGCGACTGGCTGACCGCCATCGACGGGATCGGCAAGAAGACGGCCTCGATCGTGCTCGCGTTCTGCTTCGGCGCCCCGGTCATGGCCGTGGACCGCCACGTGGAGCGGGTGTCGAAGCGGATCGGGCTGATCCCGCCCAAGGCGACCGCGGACCAGGCCCACGACCTGTTCCTGGGGCTCCTGGAGCCCGACGAGATGTACGCCGCCCACGTCCTGCTGATCCATCACGGCCGGGCGATCTGCCAGGCGCAGCGCCCACGGTGCGAGCTGTGCCCGATCGCGGACCGCTGCCGGTTCGTCAATCCCAAGGCCCCCTGACGGAGATCGCCGTGACCACGTCCCAAGCCCTCGCCGCCACGCTCCACGACCTGCTGCTCGCCGACTTCGCGGCCTCGCCGGTGACGGCCAGCGGCCTCGGGCTGACCGACTACGACGACAGGCTGGACGACCTGTCCGCCGACGCGTTCCGCGCCCGGGACGCG
>CAYJOH010000080.1:3932-8524 GCA_964371685.1 uncultured Anaerolineaceae bacterium | reverse complement strand
CGCCGCACCGCTCGGCCTGCCCGCTCCCGGGGGTTGACAAGGTGCCGGGTGAGGCTGTAGTGTCCGCATTGGTTAATTAACCGGAAGGCGAAATGCAGACCCAGCCAGACCCGCTCAGCACCACCTTCGCCGCCCTGTCGGACCCGACCCGTCGCGCGATCCTCGCGCGGCTGGCCAGGGGCGACGCGACCGTGACGGAGCTGGCCGACCCGTTCGACATCAGCCTGCCCGCGATCTCGAAGCACCTCAAGGTGCTCCAGCGGGCCGGCCTCATCGAACAGGGGAGGCAGGCCCAGTGGCGGCCGTGCAGCCTCAAGTCGGAGCCGTTGCGCGACGTGGCGGACTGGGTCGGGCAGTATCGGAAGCACTGGGAAGCGCGCTTCGCACGCCTGGACGAGCTCCTCCGGGAGCTCCAGGCGCCACCGACCGACGAGACCGCGGACGACTGAACGGGCGCAGCCCGGCGTCCCCAACGGAGGTATGACCCGTGTCCAAGATCACGCCCTGCCTGTGGTTCGACAAGCAGGCCGAGGAGGCCGCCCGCTTCTACACGTCGCTGTTCCCGGACAGCCACATCGACGACGTCACCCTTGCCCCGGGCGACAACCCGAGCACCAGGGCCGGGGACGTGCTCCAGGTGTCGTTCACGCTGGCGGGCGAGAAGTTCACGGCCGTCAACGGCGGCCCGCAGTTCCCGTTCACCGAGGCGGTGTCGTTCCAGATCGACTGCGCCGACCAGGCCGAGGTGGACCGCTACTGGGACGCGCTCATCGACGGGGGCGGCGAGCCGAGCATGTGCGGCTGGCTCAAGGACCGCTACGGCCTCTCGTGGCAGGTCATCCCCAGGCAGATGGGCGACTACCTGGGCGGGCCCGACGCCGAGGGCACGGCCCGGGCGATGGCCGCCATGCTCCAGATGCAGAAGCTGGACGTGGAGCAGCTGCGCCTCGCCTACGAGGGCGTGGCAGTCTAGCCTGATGACGTCGCCGCTCCCGGACGGCCTCGACCCCGCAACGCGCGGGCAGATCGAGGCCATCCTCGGCGTCGTCCTGGACGTGCTGGACGGCGACGCGCTCGGCGTCTGGCTGCACGGCTCGGCGGTGCACGGCGGCCTCCGTCACCGGAGCGACGTCGACCTGCTGGTCGCGAGCGCGCGCGCCACCACCCCGACCGAGCGCGGCGCGCTGATCCGCGAGCTGCTGCGGCTGTCCGGCCGCCACGCCGAGGGCGGGCCGGCGCGCTCGCTGGAGGTCACGATCGTCGTCCAGCCCGACGTCCGGCCGTGGCGCTACCCGCCGCCGCTGGAGCTCCAGTACGGCGACTGGTGGCGGCGCGAGTTCGAGGGCGGCGAACCCGCACCCTGGACCTCGCCCAACCCGGACCTCGCCGTGGTGCTGACCGGCGTCCTCCATGGCGGCCTGCCGCTGATCGGGCCGCCGCCGGGCGAGCTGCTGGATCCCGTGCCCCGCGCCGACCTCGATCGGGCGATGCTCGACACCATCCCGGGCCTGCTGGCCGACCTCGAGCCCGATACCGCCAACGTGGTCCTCACGCTGGCCCGGATCTGGGTCACCCTCGACAGCGGCGAGATCCGGCCCAAGGACGCGGCGGCGGACTGGGTCCTGCGGCGCCTGCCCGACGAGCACCGGGCGGTGCTGGAACGAGCCCGCGCGGTCTACCTCGGTGATGCCGACGACCGCTGGGACGACCTCGCGGCGCGTGTCGGCCCGCACGCCGAGCACGTCGTGGGCGAGATCCGCGCCGCGGCGGCAGCCGTGGGCGCGTGGGCGGCCGACGGGCGCGCAGCACCGGACGGCGGCCCGTCCGCTGGGGCATGATCCGCCCATGGACCCCCTGCCGCCCGACGTCGTCCCGCCTGGCGCCGCCGCCGAGGTCGCGCGGCGGGTCCGCGGCATCACGGGCGTCCCGTGGCGGCGGCTGTTCCGCTACCTCCGGCCGCACCTGGGCCCATTCGCCATCGCGATCGCCGGGCTGGTGCTCGGGTCCGGGCTGGCGCTGCTGGTGCCCCTGTTCGTGGCCGGGCTCGTCAGCGCGGTCGTGGCGGGTGGGGATGCCGCGGGCCTCGACCGGCTGATCGCCGGCCTGGTGGTCCTGTTCCTCGCCCAGTCGCTGGGCGGGTTCGTCCAGTCCTACCTGCTGGGCGTGGTGGGCGAGCGGATGGTCGCCCAGCTGCGCGGTGAGCTGTTCGACCGGCTCGTGACCCTGTCGCTCGACTTCCACGGGCGCAACCGGGTGGGCGAGCTCGTCTCGCGCCTGTCGAGCGACGTGACGCTCATCCGCACGATGCTCACCCAGACGACGACCTCGCTGCTGTCGTCGCTGATCGGCCTCGTCGGCGCGGTGGTCATCCTGTTCCTGCTCAGCCCCACGCTGCTCGCCGTGGTGCTGGTGCTGGCGCCCGCGCTGATCGCCGTCGCGATCGTGTTCGGGCGGCCGCTCCAGCGCGTGAGCACCGAGGTCCAGGACGCGATCGCCGCCAGCACCGCGACCGCGGAGGAGGCGCTGTCCGGGATCCGCGTGGTCAAGAGCTACGTCCGCGAGGCCTGGGAGGCCCAGCGCTATGGGGGGGACCTGTCGGGCGTCGTGGCCGCGGGCTCCCGGCTCGCGATGTGGCGGGCGGCCTTCGGCGGCCTGATGGGGTTCCTGGGCTTCGCCGCCATCGCGGGGCTGCTGTGGTGGACCGGCCACGAGGTGATCGCCGGCCGCCTCGCGATCGGGACCCTGACGGGCTTCCTGCTGTACGGGGTGACGATCGGCGGCAGTCTCGCGACCATCGCCAGCCTGTACGGGCAGTTCCGCGAGGGCACCGGGGCCGTGACCCGCGTATTCGAGATCCTGGACACCGAGCCCACCGTGGTCGACACCCCTGGCGCCGCACCGCTGGGGCCGGTGGCCGGACGGATCGAGATCGAGGGCGTGTCCTTCGCCTACGACGGCGAGCGGCGGGTCCTGCGCGAGCTGGACCTCGAGGTTCCCGCGGGCGAGGTCCTCGCCCTGGTTGGGCCGTCGGGCTCCGGCAAGACCACGCTGGTCGCGCTGCTGCCACGGCTGTGGGACGTGACGGAGGGCGCGATCCGGATCGACGGCACCGACGTCCGCGAGGTGACCACGGCCAGCCTCCGGGCGCAGATCGGGCTCGTGCCGCAGGAGGCGGTCCTGTTCGGCGGCACGGTGCGCGACAACATCCGCTACGGGCGGCTGGACGCGACCGACGCCGAGGTCGAGGCGGCCGCGCGGTCCGCCAACGCCCACGACTTCGTCACCGCGTTTCCGGACGGCTACGACACGGCCGTGGGCGACCGGGGCCAGCGGCTGTCCGGCGGGCAGCGCCAGCGGATCGCGATCGCCCGGGCGATCCTCAAGGACCCGCCGATCCTGCTCCTCGACGAGGCCACGAGCTCGCTCGACAACGAGTCGGAGCGGCTGGTCCAGGACGCGCTCGACCGGCTCAAGGTGGGGCGCACCACGATCATCGTCGCCCACCGCCTGTCCACGATCCGGTCCGCGCACCGGATCGCCGTCCTCGATGACGGCTGGCTGGTGGAGCTGGGCAGCCACGAGGCGCTGCTCGCCCGCGACGGGCTGTACGCCCGGCTGTATCGCCTGCAGTTCACCGAGCAGCGGCTCGAGGCGGGAGCGGCCGGCCCCTGAGCCTGCGGCGAGGCGTGCGGGCCGCCGTTCGCACGACCGCGGCGCGGCCGCTTCAGCCCTGGATCGAGCGGATCCGGTCTGTCGCGAGCGGGATCCCTCGTTCGACGAGGTGCCATCCGTCCTCGCGCTCGACCTCGTAGGCGCGAAAGGCGCATGGCACGCCGCTCGCGGTGAGCGGGTCGGGCCCGTCCATCAGCTGGAAGTGGAGGTGCGGGGCCGTCGAGTTGCCGGTGTGCCCCACGCGCCCGAGCACGTCGCCGGCCCGGACGGCCTGGCCCACGCGCACGGCCACGGACCCCGTCGTCATGTGCGCGTAGGCCGAGTACACGTCATCGTGACGCAGGATCACGTGGTTGCCCACGACCTTGCGCAGGTGCTCAGGCGTGGGGCGGAACGTGAGGGCGTTCCAGGCGACGAGTGCGAGCTCCCGGATGACATGGATCCGTTCCCGCTCCGCGACGCCGTCGCTGGCGACGATGACCTCGCCGTCGAGGGGGGCGAGGATCGGCTCGCCCCAGCCGTGGCTGTCGCGGGTCCGCGTCCCGAGCAGCAGGGCCCGGAGGCCGCCCACGGGGTGGTCGCGGGTGCCGGGCCGCGGATCGAAGCGGATGAGGTCGAAGGCGAAGCGCTGGCCGAGCATGTCGGTCCCATGGCTCGGGATCCGGGAGCCCGGCGTGTGGACGGCGACCCACTCACCCCGGAGCGGGAAGTCCACGATCCGGGCGCCGGCGAGCTCGCCTTCGAGTGCGGTTCCCATGCTGGACCCGCCGTCAGGCGGCGACCGGCCCCGCGTCGCTGAGCGCGAGGACGTGCACCCGGACCGGCGGCGTGTCGTCGTACGCTTCGTCGCCCGTGACCATGCCCGCCGTGGGCACGTCGAGGGCCCGGGCAGCCGCGTCCGTGATCAGCGCGTAGGGCAC
>CAYJOH010000080.1:0-3832 GCA_964371685.1 uncultured Anaerolineaceae bacterium | reverse complement strand
GCCGTGCACGATCCCGTCGTCCGCGACGGCGAACATCGCGTCGCCCTCGAACTTGGCGAGCCGGAACGTCGGGGCGACCGCGGCGACCATCGTGTCCAGCAGCTGCGACAGCACGGCGTAGGCCGGGGGCGGCTCGTCCGCCTCGACGATCAGCGCGACGTGCGCCTCCGCGACCCCCCGGAGGAAGCTCGTGTACCCGGAGATGTCGGCGAGGAGCAGGGCGCCGCGACGACGCGACGCCGGGGTGGGCGAGAGGGTCACGACGCGATTGTCGGACATCCCGCCGAATCGAGGGGACGGCTGTGTCCGGGCACGCCGGCCGCCACGGAGCGGGGAGGCGGCACTGGCCGGTGCCGGCTGCCTCCCCGACGTCAGGCGGTCGCGCGCTCCAGGGCGGGCACGGGCGATGTCGCGGGGTGCAGGGCGATCGGGGCCGGTGCCGCCGATACCGCCGGCTCGTGGATCCGCCCGTCGCGCATCCGGATGACCCGGTCGCAGGCGGCCGCGACCTCCGCGTCGTGGGTCACGAGGACGAGCGTCTGCTCATGCTCGCGGTTGAACCGCCGGAGGGTGGCCAGCACCTCCGCCGAGCGCTCCGAGTCCAGGTTCCCGGTGGGCTCGTCGGCCAACACCAGCTTGGGCCGGTTGACCAGCGCCCGGGCCAGCGCGACTCGCTGCTGTTCGCCCCCCGACAGCTCGGCCGGCCGGTGGCCAGCCCGGTCGGCGAGGCCGACGAGGTCGAGCGCCGCGAGCGATGCCGTGCGCGCCTCCGCGCCCCGGATGCCCGCGTAGTCGCAGGCGAGCATCACGTTCTCGAGCGCGGTCAGCGTCGGGACGAGGTTGAAGTCCTGGAACACGAAGCCCATCTCGCGGGCACGGATCCGGGTCCGCTCGCCCTCGCCCAGCTCGACCATGCTGCGTCCCGAGAACGAGAGCTCGGGGCGGGGCCCGTGGTTGGTGTCCGGCCCATGGAGCAGGCCCAGGATGTGCATCAGGGTGCTCTTGCCCGAGCCCGACGGCCCGATGATCGCGACCATCTCGCCGCTCTCGATCGAGACATCGACGCCGCGCAGGGCGTGGACCGTGTTGCTCCGGCCCAGCTTGTAGGTCTTCCGCAGGTTGCGGCCCTCGAGGAGCGTCATGTCAGTTCTCCGTGTCGCGTGGTGTGGATCGTGTGGGTCGTGTGGGTGGCCGTCGCGTCGCGGTGCCGTCGCCGATGTCACTCGTAACGCAGCGCCGAGACCGGGTCCAGCCGGGCCGCGTGCAGCGCGGGCATGAAGCCGGCGAGGGCGCCGAGGATGGTCGAGAACAGGACGGCGGTGATCGCGGTCCCGGTCGTGAGGTCGAACAGCACGGTGCCCGACGAGCGGCCGGCGTCGTTGACCAGGGTCACGACGAGCGCGCCCAGGGCGAGGCCGATCGCGCCGCCGATGAACCCGATGAGCCCGGCCTCGACGACGAGCTCGCGGACGATCCGCAGCCGGCTGCCGCCGATCGCGCGCTTGATCCCGATCTCCCGCGTCCGCTCGGCGATCGACATGGCCATCGTGTTGACGACGGACAGGCCGCCCACGACCAGGCTGATCAGTGCGATGCCGATCAGGATCGCGTTGAGGATCGCCATCGAGGAGCCGATCTGCTCGTCGAAGTCCTTGCCGGACATCGCGCTGACGTCGGGCAGCTCCGTCTCGATCCGCCGGGCGAGGACGTCCGGGTCGACGCCCGGCTCCGGGAACACGGTCATCGACGTGGTCACCGAGTCCGCCTCCACGCTCTCTCGCACCATCGGCGGGAGGGAGGCAACGAACAGCTCCTGGGCGGCCCGGAAGGGCACCATCGCCGTCTGGTCGGGGGCGGTCAGCGTGGGCTCCAGCACGCCCACGACTTCGAACTCGGCGCCACGCAGCACGATCGTGTCGCCGACGCCGGCGTCGAACTTGCGGGCGATGTCGGAGCCGAGGACCGTGACCCGGCGACCCTCGTCGGCCGCGGTCAGGGCACGGCCCTGCGCGTAGCGGAGCTCGAACGTCTCACGCCCCTGGTCGGCGCCGGCGACGGAGCCCTGGATCATGGGCGGCACGCTCATCGAGACCGCGCTCATCTCCTCGTCCATCAGCAGCATGACCTCGGGGATCACGACGGCCACGCCGTCGCCGACCGCGACGAGGTCCGATGTCGACAGGGCCATCGCCGCGGCGGAGAAGCCCCCCATACCCGCGTCCGCACTGAGGGACACCTTGTCGGCGAAGTAGGTGCTGCCCCCGTCCACGAGGGCGTTGATCTTGTTGGCCATCGAGCCGAACACGACGAGCGCCCAGATGCCGATCGTGATCCCGAGGATCGTCAGCGTGGTCCTGAGCTTCCGTCGACCGAGGTCGCGCATGGCAGTCCATTCCTCCTGCCCGTTCCGCGGATCTCGTGGGTGCCGGTGGCAGCCGCGCCTCGGGCGAATGCCAAGACCGTAGGGCCGGGGGAGGGGAGCGGCCAGCCGGGCACCCGGCGTCTTCGCGATGGGGATAACCCCACCCCGCGGCGGGGGATGGCCCCCGGGTACGCACCTGAGAGGCAACTGCAACGCGACAGCGCGCGTGCGAGGCATCCGGCGCACGCGCGCTGGCGTAACCCGGGATGACGCACCGAAGTGGGCGTACGTCCCCAGTCGCGCCCGCCAGCACGGAGGAACCTTCGCATGCGCCGATCCCTGTCCGCGCTCCCGGTGGCCCTCGCCGCCGTCATCCTGGCGGCGACCCCCGCGCTCGCCACGCGCTTCCCGTCCACGATCGACCTGCCGAACGGCTGGGCGCCGGAAGGGATCACCGCCGGGCGCGGCACCATCGCCTACGTCGGCTCACTGGTGAACGGCGCGATCGCCAGGGTGAACCTGCGAACGGGCGCCGTGGACGACGGGTTCGTCGACGGTGTCGCCGGCGAGGTCGCGGTGGGCCTCGAGTACGAGGCCGGGGCGCACCGGCTGTGGGCGGCCGGCGGGCCGACCGGCGAGGTCCGCGCATACGACGCCGCCGACGGCACGCTGCTCCAGACCTATGCCTTCACCGCGGGCTTCGTGAACGACGTCGTGGCCACGCGACGCGCGATCTACGCGACCGACTCCATGCTCCAGCAGGTCCTCGTGATCCCGCTTGGCGCGGACGGCAGCCTGCCGGCCCCTGCCGACGCGGTTGCCATGCCGATCACCGGCGACTTCGTGTACGGGGCCGGATTCAACGCCAACGGCATCGTCGCCTTCCGCGGACGGCTCATCGTGCCGCAGTCGAACACGGGCGAGCTGTTTGCCATCGATCCCCGGACCGGGCACAGCGTGCGCCTGCTGCCCGAGGGCTCGATCACGTTCGCCGATGGGTTGGAGCTGGTCGGCAGCACGCTATACGTGGTGCGCAACCAGCTCGCGCAGGTCGCCGTGTACCGCCTGCACGGCTGGACCCCGAGGTTCCGTGGGACGATCACGGGCGACGGGCTGGACGTGCCGACCACGGTCGCCTTCGCCGCCGGCCGGCTGTGGGCGGTCAACGCGCGCTTCGGGACGCCGGTCACGCCCGATACGGCGTACTGGATCACGCGCCTGCCGACGCGGTAGCCACGGCGGAACCCCAGCTGGGTGTGACGTGAATCACATGTGACGTTCGTCACATCGCGCCGATCCATGCGCCTCTGGTCGGCCAGGGGCGCAGCCACGTCTACTGGGCGAGATCCTGGAGATCGAGCCAGGGACGCACTGCGCCTGCGAGGTGGCTCAGTCCGCGGATCCGCAGCCCCACAGGGAGGGCAGCGCGATGTCCGTCATCGAGACCGAGAAGCTCACCAAGTTCTACGG
>CAYJOH010000079.1:7144-8546 GCA_964371685.1 uncultured Anaerolineaceae bacterium | reverse complement strand
GGGTATAGTGGACAAGTGGTCAGGCCACTTGCGCCCCGCTTGACCTCGATCGACCCGCCCCGCCCGCGAGGATCCCGATGATCGAGCGCCACATCACCTTCAACGTCCACGCGGACCGGACCGCGGACTTCGAGCGGTTCATCACCGGGTCCTACGGGCCGGCGATGGCGAAGTCGCCGGGGTTCGTCCGGCTGGAGCTGCTGCGCGAGGCCGCGGACCCCACGCGCTACCAGCTGACGTTCCGGTTCCAGGACGGGGAGACGGCCGCGGGCTGGCGGACCTCGCCGGAGCACCAGGCGCTCCAGCCGGCGCTGACCGCCCTGTTCTCGACCAACGAGATCGTGGGCTACGAGGTCGTCGCCTGACGGCAGGCAGCGCCGGACGCCGATGAACGCGCCGACTGCCCCCGCGGGCCGCCCGGACGCCGTCCCGCTCGAGCCGAGGTTCCCCAAGTTCGCCCGGGCCACCCTGGCGGACGAGATCGCGAACCGCGTCCTCGCGCTGATCCAGGGCCAGCAGCTGCGGCCCGGCGACAAGCTGCCGGCCGAGCGCGAGCTCGCCCACACGATGGGCGTCAGCCGTCCCGTGCTCCGCGAGGCGCTCCGCGCGCTGTCCCTGATGCGGGTCGTGGACATCCGCCACGGCGACGGGACCTACATCACGTCGCTCGAGCCGCAGCTGCTGGTGTCGCACCTCGACTTCGTGTTTGCCACGGACCGCGTGGCGCTCAACCAGCTGATCGAGGCGCGCCGCCTGGTCGAGACCGGCAACGCCCGGCTCGCGGCCGGCCGGATCACCGCCGATCAGCTCACTCGGCTGGACGAGCTGCTGGCCGCGCTGCGGGGCCGGATCGACGACCCGGACGCCTTCGGCGAGCTCGACATCGAGTTCCACGACGCGGTGTGCGCGGCGGCCTCGAACGTCGTGCTGTCGCAGGTGATGCGGATCATCGACACCATGGGCCGGGTGAGCCGGCAGCGGACGGGTGCGTCGCGGCGCGTCCGGGAGGCGGCGCTCCGCGACCACGGCGCGATCATCGAGGCCCTCCGGGCGGGCGACCCCGACGCCGCCGAGGCCGCGATGGACGCCCACCTCGACCACATCGCGGCCGCGCTGGGTGCGGCGACCCGATGAACATCAGCGGCCGGGCCACGCTGGACGCCCCGCGTGCCGCCGTGTTCGCCGCGATCTGCGACCCGGGCGCGCTGCTCGAGATCATCCCCGGCTGCGAGGAGATCCACCGGGTGTCGGACGACGAGTACCGGGGCCGGATCGCGATCCGCCTGCCGGCCATCGTCGGCACCTGGGACACGCGGGTCCGGCTGACGGAGACCGACCCGCCCGCCTTCGGCGCGTTCGAGGGCCGGGTCGAGGGCAAGGTGGGCTCGATCACGGGCCGGGC
>CAYJOH010000079.1:0-7044 GCA_964371685.1 uncultured Anaerolineaceae bacterium | reverse complement strand
CCTGCCCGATGATGCATCCCACAGCGTCGCGCAAGGAGTCGCAACGGTGACGGTCCGCGAATACCTGGTCCCCAGCTCGCTGTCCGAGGCCATCGGCCTCCTCCAGCGCCACGGGCCGGACCTGCTGGTGATGGCCGGCGGCACGGTGGCCATGCCCCTGGTCAACGAGGGGATCTCGCTCCCCGAGCGGGTCATGAGCCTCAAGCGGGCGGGTCTCGACGGCATCGCGGCAGCGGACGGCTCGCTCCGCATCGGCGCCACCACGACCCTGACCCGGCTCCTGGAGCAGGACGCGGTGCCGCTCCTCGCCGAGGCCGCCCGCCACACGGCGAGCTGGACGGTCCGCAACATGGGCACCGTCGGCGGCAACCTGTTCACGCCGCCGCCCGGCGGTGACATCGCGGTCGCGCTGCTCGCGCTCGACGCGCGGGTGCGCCTCGCCGGCCCGGGCGGGGAGCGGGTCATCCCGCTGGCGGACCTGTTCACGGGGTTCATGACCAGCGCGCTCGCCACGGACGAGCTGCTCGCCGCGATCGAGGTGCCGATGACACCCCGCGAGACGGCCTTCCTCAAGTTCGGCCGCAAGCAGGCGAACACGCCTGCCGTGGTGACGGTGGCGGTGGCGCTCACGCGGGAACAGGGCCGTGTCCGGGAGGCGCGGATCGCGCTCGGCGCGGCCGGCCCGTACCCGATCCGGGCCACGGCCGCGGAGGCCGCGCTCACCGGCTCGCCGCTCGACCCGACGACGATCGATCGCGCCGCCGAGGCCGCCGCCCGCGAGAGCCAGCCGTTCACGGACGCCATCGCCAGTGCGTGGTACCGGCGCCGGATGGTGGGGGTCTTCGTCCGACGGGCGCTGGAGCGGATCGCGCCGCCACCGCAGCCGGTGGCCGCCGGCGGGGGTGGATCGCGATGAGCGCGAAGATCGTCGGCTTCGTCCTGGGCGACCGCGAGGTCGAGGTCATGGTCCAGCCCATGACCACGCTCCAGGCCGTCCTCCGCTACCACCTCGGCCAGACCGCCGCCAAGGAGGGGTGCCGCCAGGGCGGCTGCGGCAGCTGCGCCGTCCTCGTCGACGGCGAGCCGGTCCTGTCCTGCCTGCTCCCGGTGGAGGACGTCGAGGGCCGGCGGGTGACCACCCTCGAGGCGATCAGCACGCCGGACGCGCTCCACCCGGTCCAGCAGGCGTTCATCGACCGCCTCGCGTTCCAGTGCGGGTACTGCACGCCGGGCATGGTCATGGTCTCCAAGGCGCTGCTGGACCACAACCCCGCCCCGACCCGGGACGAGATCCTGGACGCGCTGGCCGGCAACGTCTGCCGCTGTACCGGCTACGAGCCGATCGTGGCGGCCGTCGAGGACGCCGCGCGGGCGACCGCGCCCACGGGAGGGCAGGCCCGATGACCGCCGAGCTCCACGTCGTCGGGCAGTCCGTGCCGCGCAGCGACGCGACCGGCCACGTCACGGGCCGCACCCGGTACACGACCGACAACTCGTTCCCGGGGATGCTCCATCTCAAGGTCGTGCGCAGCCCCGTCCACCACGCCCGGGTCCGCGGCGTGGACCTGTCCGAGGCGGAGCGGGTGCCCGGGTTCGTGCGCGCGCTCACGCACGCGGACGTGCCGCACAACGTGTACACGATCCTGGGCCTCATCGGGGTCGAGCCCGAGGAAGAGTTCGTCCTGGCCGAGGACCGGGTCCGGTACAAGGGCGAGCCGATCGTCGCGATCGTCGCCGAGACGGAGGCGGCGGCCCTGGAGGCGGTCGCCAGGGTGCGGCTCGACCTCGAGGCGCTGCCGGCCGTGTTCGACGTCGAGGAGGCGCTGCGGCCCGACGCCCCGATCGTCACCCACTGGGGCAACAACACGTTCATGTACGAGGGCCACCCGTGCCGGCGGGTGCGCTTCGGCGACGTCGAGGCGGCGTTCGCGGCGGCCGACCACATCGTCGAGGGCGTCTACCGCACCAAGCCGATCGAGCACGCGCCCACCGAGACCACCGCGGCCATCGCCGTGCCCGAGGCCAACGGCCGGTACACCGTCTACACCAACACCCAGGCGCTGTACTTCAGCCTGGACAACACCTCGATCATCCTCGGGGTCCCGGGCAGCCAGCTCCACTTCGTGGGCGGCACCGTGGGCGGCGGCTTCGGCGGCAAGGTGGACGTGATCGTCGAGCCGCTGGCGACGCTGGCCGCGATGAAGACGAACCGGCCCGTGCGATACGCGTACAGCCGGGCCGAGGAGATGCAGGTGTCGTCCACCCGGAGCGCGTGGCGCATCTACGTCAAGGACGGCGTCATGGCGGACGGCCGGATCGTCGCCCGCCGGGTCACGAGCTACGCGGACTGCGGCGCCTACAGCCGCCAGACGCCCTACGCGCTGACCAAGCACGCGGCCAACGCCGCCGGCCCGTACGCGATCCCCAACGTGTCGATCGACGCCTACTGCGTGTACACCAACAACGTGCCGGCCTCCGCGATGCGCGGGTTCGGGATCACGATGGCCTCGTTCGCGATCGAGGTCCAGATGGACAAGATCGCCGAGGTGACCGGCCTCGACCCCTGGCAGGTGCGGTTCCGCAACGCGTACCGCAACGGCGACATCAAGCCGCACCGCAAGCCCACGGAGGACGCGACGCTGATCGAGACGATGCAGGCCGCGGCCGAGCTCGTCGGGCACGAGCTGCCGCCCGAGCTGCGCGCGATGACCTCCGCCCCGCGCGGCGAAGGAGGGGAGTGACATGGCGAAGCTGCGTGGCACCGGGATCGCGGCCGTCAACTACCCCACCGGCATGAACCTGGGCGGCGACCCCTCGCAGGCGCTGGTCCACGCCACGACCAGCGGCCGGTTCGTGGTCACGCTGTCCGCGACCGACCTCGGGCAGGGCCTGCGGACCGTCATCGGCCAGATCGCGGCCGAGACCCTGGGCGTGCTGCCCGAGGACGTGTACGTCGACACCGCCGACACGGACACGGGCCCCCACGACATGGGCACGTTCGCGAGCCGGGCGACGCACCGGGTGGGCAACGCCGTGATGATCGCGGCCCGCGAGGCCCGCGAGGCGATGCTCGACGTCGCGGCCGAGGAGCTGGAGGCGTCGCGCGCCGACCTGGTGACCGACGGCAAGGGCAACGTCCACGTCCAGGGGGCGCCCGGCCGGTCGCTGCGGGTGACGGACGTCGCATCCAGCGCCCAGTTCAACCACGGCCGCACCATCTCCGGGCGCGGGGCGTGGATGAAGCCCCGGAGCCCCGTCGATCCCGAGACCGGCGCGATGGACCCGGACTCCACCGAGGCCCACGCCTGCACCGTGGCCGAGGTCGAGGTGGACACCGAGACCGGCGAGGTCGCCGTGCTGAGCATCCGGAGCGCCTACGAGGTGGGCCGCCAGGTCAACCCGGCGCTGGTTCGGGGCCAGATCGTGGGCGGGGCGTGGATGGGCATGTCCCACGCGCTGTACGAGACGACCGTGCCCTACTACCCGGAGCCCGGCCACAGCCCCAAGGACTTCAGCGAGTACCTGATGCCGGGGCCCCACGAGATGCCCGCGATCGAGTGCGTCGTGCTCGAGTACCCCTCGTCGAACGGGCCATACGGCGTCAAGGGCGTGGGCGAGATGACCGCCAACTCGCCGATCCCGGCGATCGTCAACGCGATCTACCACGCCACCGGCGTGCGGATCGACGAGCTGCCCGTCACGCCCGAGGCGATCCTCCGCGGGCTGGACGCGAAGGAGCGCGCCGCGGGCGGGGGCACGGCTCCCGCGAACGGCTGAGCAGGAGACCACGATGCGCCAGATCACGTCCTGGGACGAGTTCCCGACCGTGGAGTACATCCCCGGCGTCTTCCGCCAGACGGTGTCCGGCGAGAAGTCGATGATGACCCGGATCGTGTACCGGGGCGGGGTCGTCATCCCGGAGCACCGCCACGAGGCCGAGCAGCTGATGCTCGTCGAGCGTGGCCGGCTGTGGGCGAAGGTCGGCGACGAGGAGGCCGAGGTAGGCCCGGGGTCGCTGCTCGTCATCCCCTCGAACTGGATCCACGCCTTCCGCCAGCTGGGCGACGAGGACGTCGTGTTCTACGAGTGCTTCGCGCCGATCCGGCTCGAGTACCTCGTCGGGTTCCGGGGCCCGGACCCGTCGCTGACGATGATCGAGGACGGGCTGTCCGGCTGACCGGCGGTTCCGGTCCATCGCCGGTCCGGTCCATCGCCGGTCCGCCCATCGGCATCCGGCCCTGTGCCCGACGTTCGGACCGTGTGCCCGCCGGTCGTGCCGTGTGCCCGCCGGTCGGCCGTGCCCCTACCGGTCGGCCGTGCGCCTACCGGTCGGCCGTGCGCCTACCGGTCGCCGGGCGACCCAACGAACGCACGACGCGACGGTTCGGTCGCCCTCCGACGGGTTCATTGCGCGCGGAGGGCTCGCCATGCGACGAACGCCGCGCCGAGCGACCGATCCGTCTCACGGTGCGACCGTTCGACCGCCCAGCGACCGACGCGCCGCCGGATCGGGCGACGCGGCCAGGCCACCCCGCCGGATCGGGCGACGCGTACGTCCGCCCCACGACCATTGACTTCAGGTCCATGGGATCGCGAATCCGGCCGCCGGAAGGCCCCTCCGCCGGCCTCCGTGCAGGGTTTCGTTGACCCTGGGGCCACGAAACCCGCCGTCCGCACCCTCACGGACGCGGAATGCACGTTCTCATGGACTCCAGGTCCACACCCGGGCCCCGGACCGATGCCCGGCCCGAAGACGATGCCCGGCCCGGACTCAGAGCGGCCCGGAACCCTGCGCGTGCCCCAACGGCCGGTCCGCCCGGTCCGTACCCGTGACCGCCTCAGCGGTGCAGGTTGGACGCCGCGATGAACGCGAGCCCGTGCTCGGTCAGCGCCCGCGCCGTGTGGTTCGTGGCCTCGACCTTGTCCATGAAGTCGTCGCGGAGCGCATCCCAGTCGCCGCTCTCGATGACCTCGGCCTTGTCCCGGAAGTAGTCGAGGATGTCCGACGGGTGCGGCCGCGAGGCGTCCACCTCGGGATCGCCGCCCTCGTGCTTGGCCGAGATGTTCGCCACGTGGTCGGCCAGCGCCACGAGCTCCTCGCGCCGGTCGTACGGCTGGCGGACGATGCTCTTCTGGGTCTCGGTGATGTGGTGCTCGAACCGGACGACGTCCTCGAACCCGAGCGCCCGCCGGACGTCGGCCGCGATCTCGATCGTCTCGTTGTTGACCGAGTTGCTCCAGTTGAAGCCGCACAGCGGCGAGCTGCCGTCGTCGCGGGCGAACAGCTTGGCGCCGATCAGCGTCCACAGGGCCGCATACGGGTTGTCGTTGCCCATGAACACGCTGATCTTGAACTCGATGTCGATGCCCAGCCGGTGGAGCAGGTACCCCACCAGCACCGTGCCCGGGTTGAGGTTGAGCACCTGGCGCACGCCGTAGGTCGTGTAGTAGCGGAGCAGCTCGTCGGCCCACAGCAGCGGGTGGTCGTTGGGCTGGCCCACGCCCCCGAAGTAGCCGGTGATCGTCGAGGGGCCGTCGAGGTGGACGTTGGAGCCGTCGGTGCCCTTGGTGTCGAGGGTCTCGACCACGCTGGCGCCGATGATCTCCATCGCCGCGTGGACGGCCGCGAGGTCGCCGTCGGCCTCCTGCTCGGCCATCTTGCGGACGCGGATCCAGCGGCCGGGCATCAGCGAGCGTTCGTCAATCGCCCGGCGGGCGGCGGCCAGCACCCACGGGAAGTACTGGAGGGAGCTGACCTCGAGGGTCACCGCGACGTCGTCCCGGAAGCGCATCCCGTCGGCGCGCGCACCCAGGACGCCGCGCCGGTAGTCCGCCACGGATACGAACGCGCCCTCGTCGCGCCGCGCCTCGAGCCATTCGAGGTCGGGGAGGTACTGCGGGTGTGTCGCGCGCACCCGGTCGAGCAGCGCGGGCAGCGTGCCCGCCTCGCGCGCCCGGCGGTTGATCTCGTCGGGCGTCCCGTAGCGGGCCACCACCTCGAGCAGGTCGTTGACGATCCGGGAGCCCGGGTCCAGGAGCAGGGCGTTGAGCTCCGCGAGGCGTCCATCCGGGACCGCCAGGAGCACGCGGGGATCGAGTGCCACGGCCATGACCGTCTCCTCCAGCCTCTCAGGCGTCCAGCAACGAGACGAGCTCGTCGTACGCCTCGTCCGCCATGCCGAACCAGTTCTCGGGCGCCGGGAAGGTGCCCTCGGTGACCTCGGTCACGTAGGCCTCCAGGCCCTGGCGGATCACCGCGCCGGCATCCGCGAACACCTTCGCCATCCGGGGCTTGAACTTGGGATACAGGGCGAAGGCGTCGTGGTAGATCAGGAGCTGGCCGTGGGCCTTCGGCCCCGAGCCCAGGCTCATGATGATCGTGCCCTGGGCGCGCTCCGTGATCAGCTCGCACAGCCGGTCCGGGACGAGCTCGAGCAGGATCGCGAACGCGCCGGCGTCCGCGAGGGCCTTCGCATCGTCCGCGATCTTCTTCGCCTGGGCGGCGCTCTTGCCCTGGAGCCGGAACCCGCCGAGGGCGCTCGCGCTCTGGGGCGTGAGCCCCAGGTGGCCGATCACGGGGATGCCGGCCCGCGCGATGCCCGCCACGCGGTCCGCCATCTCGGCGCCGCCCTCGAGCTTCACGCAGTCGCAGCCCGCCTCGGCCATGAACCGGCCGGCGTTGCGGATCGCGGTCTCCACGGACGGCTGGTAGCTCATGTACGGCATGTCGCCCACGACCCACGCGTGGGGCGCGCCCCGCCGGACGGCCGCCGCGTGCCGGATCATGTCGTCCATCGTCACCGGCAGCGTGGAGTCGAAGCCCAGCATCGTCATCCCCAGGCTGTCGCCGACGAGGATCATGTCCACGCCGGCCTCGTCCTGGAGGTACGCCGTCGGGTAGTCGTAGCAGGTGAGCCACGTGATCGGCACGCCCTGCGCGACCTTCTCGAACAGCATCGGCAGGGTCATCTTCTTGCGGTCGGTCATCGAGACACCTCGGAGCGCCGGGACCCGTGCGCGGCCCGGCAGGATGGGTCGATCTTC
>CAYJOH010000078.1:0-8656 GCA_964371685.1 uncultured Anaerolineaceae bacterium | reverse complement strand
CGGACGCTGATGCTGGACACGACGTTCATCGTCCGCGGCTCCACGGGTCCCGCACCGGTCCGCGCCACCGCCTGAGGCGCCTGCGGGAGTCGCCGTCGGCCCTCGGATCTCCGCGGCCTCGTCGATCGCCTGCCGTGTGGTCGTGCCGCACGCACCCCAGATCGTGCACGGCACGCGCCGGGCGCAGTCCCACTTGACAGGCGCGGCCGACTTGTGAGAACGTTCCCAACGACGGCCGTTGAGAACGTTATCAATCACACTCGCGTCCCCGCACGAGGTCCCGAATGACGCTCCTTGACACCCTCGTCGAGCAGGCCATCGGCAGCGAGCTGTTCACCTCGCCGCGGATCGAGGCCGACCTCGCCCGCTTCCTCTCCGAGCAGACCGGCGCGCTCAAGGCGCTCGCCCGGCGCACGGCGGACGGGGAGTTCGACCGGGTGTACTTCACAGGTGGCGGCGGGTCGCTGGCCAACATGGTCAGCGGCCAGTACCTCGTGGACCGGTTCGGCGGCGCGGCCGCGACCGCCCTGCCGAGCTACGAGCTGACCTGGCGCGACCCCGCGGCCCTGGGCCCCAGGAGCATCGTGTTCCTGGCCTCGTACTCCGGCGCCACCGAGGACACGCTCGCCGCGATGCGCTACGCGAACGCCAAGGGTGCCCACACGGTCGCCCTCGCGCGCCGCCGGCCGAGCCCGATGGCCACCGAGGCGAGCCAGCTCATCGACTACGACTCCACCGCGCTCTACGACCTGCCCCTGGCCGCGGTCACGATCTACGCCGCGGAGCTGGCGCGCCTCTCCGGCAGCCCGCGCGCGGACGAGGCGGAGGCCCTGCTGGCGGACCTCGAGCGCCTGCCGGCCATCCTTGGCCACGTCTACCGCGACGCCCAGGCGCCCGCCCTCGAGCAGGCCCGCGAGCTGCTCAGCGCGAACCTCCTGTACTGCGTCGCCGCCGGCCCCCTGGCGGGCCTCGGCTACAAGTTCGCGCTGACCGTGTTCATGGAGAACATCCGCGTCCACGGCTCGTTCATCGAGAGCAGCGAGCTCCGCCACGGCCCCGTGGAGGCCTTCGAGCGCCAGCGCCCGGACATGGTGTTCCTGCTCGGGACGGACGAGTCGCGTGCGATGACCGAGCGCGCGCTCGAGGTCTCGCGGCGGGCCGGCGCCCGGACCCTCGTCCTCGACGCGAGCCACTACCCGGCGGTCCACCCGCTGCTGACGCCGTTCGTGCTGCTCATCCCGCTCCAGTGGTTCACGGTCTACTCCGCGCTCCTGCGCGGGATCACGGACCTCGACGAGCGGGTGTTCATGGGCCATCGCGTGCTCGCGACCGGCCCCGACGCCACCTGGCCCTGACCCATGTCCGGCCCGCGGCGCCCGTGACCCGGTCAACGCCGCCCGCCCGCCCCGCAAGGAGCCGATGCCCATGACCACCGAGACCCTCGCCCCCGTCACCGAGCTCAAGCCGCTCCCCACCGAGCCCCGCGCCGGCCTGGACCGGGCCCTCGGCCAGCGCGCCGAGATCGAGGCGTTCGCGGCCGGCGCCGTCCGTCGCGGCCTGCGCAACGTGTTCCTGCTGGGCAGCGGCGGCGGCCTGCTCACCCACGAGGGCGTGCAGTACCTGCTCGAGCGCCGGGCAACGCGGCTCCCAACATTCGCCCTGTCCGCCAACGAGTTCATCTACCGCGCGCCCGCCGGCCTGGGCGACGGATCGCTCGCGGTCCTCGCGTCCAACACCGGCACCACCCCCGAGGTCGTCGAGGCGGCACGGTTCGCGAAGGCCCACGGCGCGGTCGTGGCGGCGGTGACCAGGAAGGCCGACAGCCCGCTGGCGCAGGCGAGCGATGCCGCCTGGGCCTACGACGACGACAAGGGCGTGGGCGACCCGAAGTCGTTCCAGCTCGCGATCCTCGGGCTCGCCCTGCTGCGCGAGACCGGCGACATCGACGCCGACGAGTACGCCGCCCACCTGCGCACCCTCGAGGCGCTCCCCGAGGCGCTCATCGACGCCGTGCACCAGAGCGAGGAGCTCAACGCGCGGATCGCCGCGGCACTCAGGGACGAGCCGGTGATCTACGTCATCGGCGCCGGCCCCAACCACGGCACGGCCTACTGCCTGGCCATGTGCTACCTGCAGGAGATGCAGTGGAAGCACGCGGCCAGCTTCGACGCCGCGGAGTTCCTCCACGGCGCGATGGAGGTCGTGACCGAGGACACGGCGGTCATCCAGTACCTGGGCGAGGAGGCGACGCGCCCGATCGACGAGCGCGCCAGGGCCTTCCTCCGCAAGTACACCCGCAAGGCGTTCTTCGTGGACTCGCGCGACCTGGCGCTGCCGGGCGTCGAGCCGGCCATGCGCCCGTTCGCCTCGCACTTCGCGCTGGACGCGGTGATGAGCCGCCTGGCGCAGCACTTCGAGGCGGCCACGGGCCACGACCTGCAGAACCGCCGCTACATGTTCAAGGTCGAGTACTAGCAATGAAGCTGGCCGGGGTTGGCGACAACGTCGTCGACCGGTACCGGGACCTGGGGACGATGTTCCCGGGCGGCCAGGCGCTCAACGTCGCCGTCTATGCCCACCGGTTCGGCATCGACGCGGCGTACCTCGGGGTGCTCGGCGACGACCTCGCCGGGCGCCACGTCCTGGGGGCCATCCGGGCCGAGGGCCTCGACGCCACGCGGCTGCGCGTCGTCCCGGGCCACAACGCCGCCGCCGAGGTCGTGGTCGTCGACGGCAATCGCGAGTTCCTGACCTCCGAGCCCGGGGTCTCGAAGTTCCGGCTGACCCCCGAGGACCTCGAGTACCTCGCGGGGTACGACGTCATCCACAGCAGCGAGTCCAGCTACCTGGAAGACCAGGTCGGCCTGCTCGCGGGGGCCGCCCCGCTCTCGTTCGACTTCTCCGTCCGGCGCGACCCGGCCTACATCGAACCGCTCCTGCCGCACGTCCAGATCGCGGAGTTCTCGCTCAGCGACCTCGACGACGCGGCGGCTGAAGCGTGGCTCGAGCGCATCCACCGCCTCGGCCCGCGACTCATCCTGGCCACCCGCGGCGCCGCCGACGCGCTGCTCTACGACGGGCGGCGAATGTGGCGCCAGCCCTCCGTCCCGGCCGAGCTGATCGACACGCTCGGAGCCGGCGACGCCTTCATCGCACGGTTCCTCGTGGGCTTCGTCCGCGGCGAGCCGTTCGAACGGTCCCTCGCGGACGCGGCCGTCCAGGCCGCGGCGACCTGCGCCACCTATGGCGCGTTCGGCTACGGCACCGCGGCCTTCCCACCCATGCCGCCGGAGCGGGACACGACGGTCGTGTCCACGACACCGGCGCAACCCTCGTGATCCAGAGGAGGAGCGATCTCATGACTGCCATCGCCGGCCCGAGCCGGCACCGGCGGACGCTCACATGCCTCATCGCGGCGACGGCGATCATCGTCGGCGCATGCGGCGACGGCGGCGCCACGACCGCGCCGGCATCGGCCGAGCCAGGGGCCACCACGCAGCCCGCGTCGGCCGAGCCCGGCGCCACGACCGCCCCCGAGCTCGAGGGCTCGATCAGCTTCCTGCACAAGTACTCCGACCCGCGCTACGCGCCGTACTTCGAGGCGGTCGTGGCGGCCTACATGGCGGAGCACCCGAAGGTCCAGATCGAGATCCAGGCCGAGAGCGACCAGGGTGTCAAGGACAAGCTGCGCGTCCTCGCGGCCTCCAACACGCTGCCCGACATCTACTTCTCGTGGGCCGGCGACTTCACCAAGAAGTTCGTCCGCGGCGGCCTGGCCAAGGACCTCACCGGCGACGTGACCGGCGACTGGGCCTCGCGGTTCACGCCCGCCGCGCTCGAGGCGTATACCTACGAGGGCAAGCTCTACGGCGTGCCGATCACGCTCGACGCCAAGTACATGGCCTACAACACCAAGCTGTTTGCCGACAACGGTGTCGCCGTCCCGACCACGCTCGACGAGCTGCTCACGGCCTGCGACACGTTCGAGGCCAAGGGCATCGAGCCCATCGCCTTCGGCAACCAGTACGGCTGGCCGGCCATCCACTTCATGACCCAGCTCAACCCGTACTACGTCCCGGCCGACACGCTCCAGGCGGACTACGACCCGGCGACCGGCGCGTTCACCGACCCGGGCTACGGCAAGGCGCTCGACGCGTTCGCCGAGATCAACAGCCGCTGCCTGACGCAGGGCGCCAACGGCATCTCGCACGAAGCCGCCCAGGCCAGCTTCCTCGCCGGCAAGTCCGCGATGCACTACATCGAGGCCGTCGAATTCTTCGCCCTCACCGAGAAGGGCGGCGCCCCGGCCGACCTCGCCAACAACTGGGACTTCTTCATGCTGCCGGCCCCGGCCGACGCCGCCGGCGACACGGGCTACCTCACCGGCGCCCCGGACGGCTTCCTCGTGAACCCGGCCTCGGCGCACGTCGACATCGCGCTCGACTTCCTCGACTACCTGACCACCCTCGACAACGCCAAGAAGTTGGTGGCCGACCTCGGCTGGCTGAGCCCGGTCCAGGGCTCCGCCACCGCGGACAACACCTTCCCCCAGAACGTCCAGACGATCGAGGACATCGCCACGGCCAAGGGCATGGCGATCTGGCTCGACACCGTCACCCACATCGACGTGGCCAACGCCTACCTCAACGGCGTCCAGGCCATGCTCGACGGTACGAAGGGCACGGCCGACGTCGTCGCCGACGTCCAGGCCGCCGCCGCCTCGGCCAAGGCCGCCAGCGCGTAATCCCTCCTCCCGGGGCGGGGGCCCCGCCCCCCCCCCCCCCCGCCGGGCCCCCCCCCCCGGGCGGGGGGGGCCCCCCCGGCCCCCCCCCCCCCCCCCCACACACCTCCCGGATCCGGAGGACCGCCAATGACAGGCACCACGCGTCCAGGCCGGTGGTCGATGCTGCTGTGGGTGGCGCCCGCGGTCCTGCTGCTCGTCGTGTTCGTCTACTACCCGGTGGTCGAGAACCTCCGCCTCAGCCTGTACCGCTGGAGCCCGTTCTCGCCCCGCGAGGTCTTCGTCGGCCTCGACAACTACGCCACCCTGCGCGCGGACCCGGTGTTCTGGAGCTCGCTGTTCAACAACGCCGCGTACGCGGTGGTGTCGGTGGTGTTCCAGGTGGGCGGCGGCCTGGTGCTCGCTGCGGTGCTCGAGGAGTTGGTCCGGGGCCGCCTCAAGGGCATCCTCCGGACGATCTACTTCGTCCCGGCCGTGCTGTCGCTGACGATCACGGGCCTCCTGTTCCAGTTCATGTACAACCCGCAGATCGGCCTCGTGAACGGGCTGCTCGACGTGCTGGGGCTCGACGCCTGGAAGCACTCCTGGCTGGGCGAGTCCGCGACGGCGATCTGGGCGATCATCGCCATGAGCCAGTGGCAGTCCGTGGGCTACGTGGCGGTGCTGTTCATCGTCGCCATGCAGCGGATCCCGCGCGAGCTGTACGAGGCCGCCTACATCGATGGCGCCTCGCGGGTGCAGGCGTTCTTCAAGGTGACGCTGCCCCTCGTCCGCGAGATGACCCTGCTGGCGATGATCATCACGGTCTCGGGCGCCTTCCTGGTCATGAACGAGGTCTGGGTCATGACCGCCGGCGGCCCCAACAACGCCAGCCACACCCTGGGCACCTGGCTCTACAAGTCCGCGTTCTTCAACGACCAGATGGGCTACGCGGCGGCGATCGCCGTGGTGATCTTCCTGATCACGATGACCGCCTCGATCCTGCAGCTGTTCCTCGGTCGCGGCAAGGCGGTCCAGTACTGATGGCCGGCACGGCTGCGCGCCCGCGTTATCGCGCCGGGGCGGGGGACGGCGTCGGCGCGTCCATCGGGCGGGTCGTGGCGTACGTGCTGCTGATCGTCCTCGCCGTCGCGATCGTGTACCCGCTGGTGTGGATGGCGCTCAACGGGTTCAAGAGCAACGCGGAGCTGTTCGGCGACCCGTGGGGCCTGCCCACCACCTGGCGCTGGGAGAACTTCGGCCGGGCGTGGAGCCTGGGCGTCGTCCGGTACCTCGCCAACAGCGTGATCGTGACCGGGGCCTCGGTCGTGACCACGATCCTGTTCAGCTCGATGGCGGCCTACGCGCTCACCCGGCACCGGATCCCGTTCGCCGGGCCGATCACGGTGCTCCTCCTGGGGGGCATGATGCTGGCCCCGACGGTCGCCCTGATCCCGCTGTTCCGGCTGCTCCAGGCGATCGGCATCTTCGACACCTACTGGGCCCTGATCGTGCTGTACACCGCGTTCCGGATCCCGTTCACGGTGTTCCTCGTCCGGGCCTACATGATCACCCTGTCGCGGGACATGGAGGACGCCGCGGTGGTGGACGGGGCCAGCCGCTGGCAGATCTTCTGGCTGGTGATCATGCCGCTCTCGCGGCCGATCATCGTGTCCGCCGCGCTGCTCCAGGCGCTGTTCGCGTGGAACGAGTTCGTGTTCGCCCTCGTGTTCATCAACGACACCGACCTCAAGACGCTGCCGGTCGGCCTGCTGGCGATGCAGGGACGGGTGCTGTCGGACTGGCCGGTGCTGTTCGCCGCCCTGACGATGGCCTCGATCCCGATGATCCTGCTGTTCCTTGCCGGACAGCGGCAGTTCATCCGCGGGCTGGCGGAGGGGTTCGGCAAGGGCTAGCCGCGGAGGGGACCGCCGGGCGGTTGGACGCGGGCCCGGACATGACGACGCCCCGGCGGCTGGCCGGGGCGTACGTGCGGTTGGAGTAGGCTGTGAGCCGCTCAGCGGCGGCCGAGTGCCACCCACAGGAGCGGATTGTCGCGGGGATCGCTGTGCCCCCGCGGATCCTCGGCGCTCAGCGCGATGCTGATGAACGAGAACAGCGCGAGGAGCGCGAACACGGCAACGATGACCATCGTCGTGCACCTTCGCTACCCGGAGCGCCGTGGACCGCGTGCGGTCCGGGTGGACCGGCTGCAGTCCCGCCGGCCGATCCGGCGGGGTCGACGCTCGCTGTGACCCTGTTGATGGCAGTATACCTAAGAAACTTAGGCCTGGCAACTGATCCGCCTTACGAATAGGTACCATGTGAGCAAGAACGACCCTCTTAGTGAGACTGATTCCCGGCTCCTGCGGATCCTCCAGCAGGACGGGCGGCGCTCCTACGCGGACCTCGGCGCGGACCTGGGCATGGCGGGTCCGTCCGCCCACGAACGGGTGAAGAAGCTCGAGGCGCGGGGCGTGATCCGCGGGTACTCGGCGAGCGTGGACCCGGTCGCGATCGGCCTCACGGTCCTGGCGTTCACCTGGGTGACCCAGGCGCCGGGCACGATCTCGCTGGACCTGACCCCGGAGTTCGCAGCGATCCCCGAGGTCGAGGAGTGCCACTACATCGCCGGCGAGGCGGACTACATCCTCAAGATCCGCGCCCGGAGCATGGAGCACCTGGGCGAGGTCGTCCGACGGGTCCAGACCACCCGGCACGTGTTCTCGACGGAGACCGACGTCGTGTTCAGCACCGGGTTCGAGGGCCGTCCGCTGCCGACGGCTCGGGGCACCGGGGCAGGCGCCGAGACCGGATCCGGCCCGACGGCCGAAACCGGGCACGGCGGACCGGCGTAACGGATGACGGGGCGTCGCGCGGGCGAAGCCGACGAGGCCATGCTCGTCCGGGCCGTGGCCGACGGTTCGGAGGAGGCCCTCGCGGCGCTCTATGACCGGCATGTCGACGGCGTCCATGCCGTCGCGCTCCGGCTCACCAGTGACCGGCATCTGGCCGAGGAGGTCGTGCAGGAGACGTTCCTGGCGCTCTGGAACCGGGCGGAGCTGTTCGACCCGGCCGTCGCCTCGCTGGCCACGTGGCTCCGGTCGATTGCCCGGAACCGCACGGTGGACCGCCTGCGTGCGGCGGGACGGCGTCCATCGCTCGTCTCGCTGGGCGGCACCGGGGAGCCGGACGGGTCGGACACGGGGATCGAGCGGCTGTCGCCGGACCTGGTCGTCGTCGGGGGAGCGGCGCCGGACCGGGACCCGGAGGCGGCCGCCGAGGCCGCGGACGTGCGGGCCGCGATCGCCGCGGCGCTGGCTGGCATGCCCGGCGACGAGCGGACAGTGATCCTGCTGGCGTACCGCGAGGAGCTGACGCAGGTCGAGATCGCCGAGCGGCTGGCATGGCCGCTGGGCACGGTGAAGACGAGGACACGGCGGGCGCTGGCCCGGCTCCGCGCGATCCTCGAGGGAGAGGGAGCACAGGTGGGATCGGGGGCGACGAGGCACGAGATGGATGACGATGGACCACGCTGAGGCGCTGGAGCGGATCGAGATCGCGGCGGTGGAGCCGCGGGGCCTCGAGCGGCTGACGGCGGGCGACACGCCCGACTCGGCCGCGGTCGCCGGGCACCTCGCGGGCTGCCCCACGTGCGTGGCCGAGCTCGCCCGGGTCCGGCGGTCGTCTGCGATCGCGCGCGAGATCGTCCACGCCCAGCCGGACCCCGCCCTCCGCGAACGCACGCTCGCGTACGTCCGCGCGCTCGGGCGGGAGCGCGGACGGTCAGGTGGCGGCCCACAGGGCGCCTTCGTAGCCGACCGACCGCCCGCGCTCGCCCCGTTCGCGCGACCGCGCCGCCGGTTCGCGTGGGCCGCCGGCCGCGCGGCCGCCCGGGTCGGGGCGGGCGCGGGGGGGGTTGCCGCGGGGGGGGCG
>CAYJOH010000077.1:0-8718 GCA_964371685.1 uncultured Anaerolineaceae bacterium | reverse complement strand
GGACCGGGGCGGCGCGGCGCAGCAGGCGTCCCAGTCGGTCCCGGGTGCCGCCCTGCGCGGTGGCCGGGGCGGCGCCGGCAGCCGACGCCGCGACCGGTGCCCGACGGAGCCCGGCCAGCACCTCGGCCGCGCCGGCCAGCGCGGCCGCGATCGCGCCGGCCGTCACGGCAAGGACCTGCGGCACCAGCCCGCGGGTCACCCGTCCGCCGCCGAGGCACGCGATCGACCCGGCCGCCAGCGCCGCGGCGAGCAGCAGGTCGGCGGTGACCAGCCACGGGTCGGCGCGGACGACCGCCATGCCGGCCAGCGCGAGCGCCGCCGGGGCCAGCCACGCGTCGGCCGGGTCCATGCGCCGCACCCCGGCACGGCCCGCGACGAGGAGCGCCGCCACCAGCAGCGCCGCCACCAGGAGCGGGGCATTGAGACCGGCGGCGTTGCCGGGCACCACGACGTCGGTGAGGACGCCGCCGGCGACGGCGAGCAGGAGGATACGGGCGGCGGTCGCTCGGGGCATGCGGGTCTCCGCTACGGCGGCCGCGGGATTGGCGGCCGGGTCGGAGACGGGCGGCTGCGTGCCGGTGTGGCGCCGCGGGACGCGGCCCGGGGGTGCGATCCCGGGGCGGTGTCACCGCCCCGGGGGTGGGTCGATCGCGTCCGTCAGACCGCGGCGTACGGGATGTAGTCCGGCCGCCACATCGCGGCGTCCACGGCAGCCGGGATGGCGTTCGGCGCGAACCGCCGGCCGACGCCCAGGTCGCCGAGGTGGCCCACGACCGCGATCGCGATCTCCCGGGACACCATCCGGAGCTCCGAGATGGGCGGGAACAGGTGGCCCTGCGCGAGGACCTCCTGGCTCGTCAGCGACGCGAGCCGCCGGGCCGCGACGAGGAACGCCGACTCCGGCAGGATCCGCGCCTCGGACACGATGGCCCCGAGCCCGATGCCCGGGAACACGTAGGCGTTGTTCGCCTGCGGGATCGGGTGGGCCCGGCCGCCGAACTCCACGGGCGGGAACGGGCTGCCGGTGGCGACGAGCGCCCGGCCACCCGTCCACTCGAAGATGTCGGCGGGGCGCGCCTCCGTCTTGTCGGTCGGGTTGGACATCGGCAGGACGATCGGCCGGTCGTGCGTCTCCGCCATCGGCCGGATCGTCGCTTCGGTGAAGGCCCCGGGCGTGCCGGTGGTCCCCAGCAGGACCCGCGGCCGGAACGCCGCCGTGACCGCGTCGAGCCCGATCTGGGCGTCGGGGTCGAGCCCCAGCGCGGCGACGAAGGCACGTGACAGGGCGAAGTCCTGCTTGTCGTCATCGAGCTGCGGCCGGCCCTCGACCAGCAGCCCGTGCGAGTCGAGCATGGCGATGGACTCGCGGGCGTCGGTCGGGGTAGCCCCTTCCTCCTCCATCGCGAGCCGGAGGAGGCGCGCGATCCCGGTCCCGGCCGCCCCCGCGCCGGCGAGCACGATCCGCGTTCCCGCGAACCGTCCGCCCGAGGAGCGCAGCGCGGACTCGACCACCGCCACGGCGATCGCCGCGGTGCCCTGGATGTCGTCGTTGAAGCTGCAGATCCACTGCCGGTAGCGCTCCAGCAGCCGGATCGCGTTGTGCTGCTTGAAGTCCTCCCACTGGAGCACGGCTCGCGGATGCACCTCGCGTACGCCGGCCACGAACGCCTCGACGACCTCGTCGTACGCGGCGCCGCGGAGGCGCGGGTGGCGCCAGCCGATGTAGGACGGATCGGCGAGCAGCGACTCGCGGTCCGTGCCGACGTCCAGCGACACCGGCAGCGTGAGGCCGGGGTGGATCCCGGCGGCCGCGGAGTACAGCGCCAGCTTGCCGACGGGGATCCCCATCCCGCCCGCGCCCTGGTCGCCCAGACCGAGGATCCGCTCGTTGTCGGTGACCACGATCAGCCGGATCTCGTCGCGTGCGGCGTGGCGGAGGATGTCCGGGACGCGATGGACGTCGTCCGGCGTGATCCAGACGCCGCGCGGCCGGCGGTACTGGTGGCTGAACTCCTGGCACGCCCGGCCGACCGTCGGGGTGTACACGATCGGCAGGAACTCCTCGAGGTTGTCGCACAGCACCCGGACGAACAGCGTCTCGTTCCGGTCGTGCAGGGCGGCCAGCCCGATGTACCGCTCCAGGTCGTCCTCCTTGCGTCGGACGTGCTCCAGCTCCAGCGCCACCTGGTCCTCGATGGTCATGACGCGCGGCGGCAGCAGCCCGCGGAGCCCGAGCGCCTCGCGCTCCTCCTCGGTGAACGCCGCGTCCTTGTTGAGGACGGGGTCCCCGAGCAGCGCCATGCCGCGGAGCGTGACGGGTGCCGGACCGGTACCGCTCCGGAGCGAGTCCAGGACGGCGCGCGACAGGATGTGGGCGTGGCCACGGGTCGGGGTGGTGGGCCGAGCGGCGATCATGGCGGCATCATCCGGAGGCGGGCCCTTCGGTCCACCTCCGCTCCTTGCTGTTGGGCTGGGCATCAGCGGGCGACGACGACGGTGGCGTGAGCGTGGGTTACGACGTGGTCGGACACGCTGCCCTGCAGCACCCTGGCCAGGGTGTTGAGGCCGCGGGAGCCGATCACGATCGTGTCGTAGCCGCGCTCGTCCGCGATGGTCTCGATCACCTTCGCGGGATCGCCGCCAGGCTCGAACAGCTCGGCCTCGATACCGGCCTCGCGAAGCAGCCTGCGCGCCTCGAGGAGCTCCTCGGCATGGACGGTCCGGTCGTCCCACGGGTCGATCGGGGCGCGACCCGGGTGCACCGGGACGACGCTCACGACGCCGATGGAGGCACCGAACGCCTTCGCCAGCTCGATCGTCTGCTCGAGAGCACGCTTCGCGGGCTCGCCGCCGTCGTACGCGAGCAGGATCTTGTTCATTCGCACGGCTCCTTTCGGGCCGCGGCGCCGGCCACGGCCGACAGCCTTCCGCGGAACCCGCTGCTGCACGCTCCAGCATCGCGCCGGGACGACGCCGGGTACAGCGGCCCGCGGACCGCGCATCACGGGCCGAAGGGCCCGAAAGCGTCATGGCACCATGCCGCCATGACTGGGCAGGAGGCGCGCTACGACCGGATTGCCGAGGGCTATGCGCAGTGGTGGGCGCCCGTGCATCGCACGGCGACCGTGGCGCTGCTCGACGAGGTGGCCCCCGACGTCGCGGCGGGCGCGACGCGGCTGTTGGACGGGGGCTGCGGCACGGGCGCGCGCGCCGCGGCCGCCGGCACGCGCTGGCCCGATGTGGTCGTGGACGGGGTGGACGCATCGGCCGGGATGCTCGCCGTCGCAGAGCGGGAGCGCGCGATGCTCGACGCCGGCGCGGGCGCACGGATCCGATTGCGGCGCGGGTACGCGGACGGCCTGCCGTTCGAGGACGCCACGTTCGACCTCGTGGCCAGCGCGTTCGTGCTCCAGCTCGTCCCGTCGCGGCTCCGCGCATTGCGCGAGCTCCGGCGGGTCCTGCGACCGGGCGGGCGCCTGGCGTACGTGACCTGGCTCCGGGGTGGCCCGCCGTTCGCGGCCGACGACGCGTTCGACGACGCGCTCGTCGCCATGGGACTGGAACCCCGCGAGCGCGGGGGCGGCGACGGCGACGACCCGGCCTCACCGGCTGCTGCGGCCGCCCAGCTGCGCCGGGCGGGGTTTGCCGCGGTCCGTGCCCGGGCGACCACGCTGGCGCACCAGTTCACCCCGGCGGGCTTCCTCGGCTTCCTGGCGCAGTTCGACGAGGAGGACCGGTTCGCGACGCTCGCCCCCGACGTCCGGGCGCGGCTCGACGCCGAGCTGGGCGCGCGGCTGCGCGCGCTCCCGCCCGACGGGCTGCGGCTCGTGCTCCCGATCGTGTACGCGGCGGGACGACGCCCGGACGACCCCGCCTGAGGTCAGCCCTCGGCGGGAGCCTCCGCGGGCTCGCCGCCCTCGGCGGTCGGCGCGGCCTCGCCCTCGCCCTCGGCCTCGGCCTCGGCGGCCGGCGCGACCTCCTCTTCGACGCGCGGCGGCAGCACCCGCGCGATGACATCGGCCGGGTCGGCCTGGATGGTCACGTCCCTGGGCGCGACCAGGTCCGCGACCGTGATCGTGGCGTCGTAGCTGTCGAGCGACGAGAGGTCGTAGTGGATGACCTCGGGCAGGTTCGCCGGCAGGGCGCGGACCTTGATCGAGGACACCGGGTGGACGAGCGTGCCGCCGGTCTCCGCGGCGGGGGCGGTGCCGGTGCCGACGAGGGACACCTCGACCGTGAGCTCCTCGGTCATCCGGACGGCGAACAGGTCGACGTGGAGCGGGCGCCGGTTGACCGGGTGGAACTGGACGCCGTGCACGAGGACGGGCCGCGTCTTGCCGCCGTCGACCGCAAGGTCGATCAGGGTGGACGCGCCGGTGCGGCGGCGGAGCAGGTCGAACTCGTGGGCGTCGAGCGTCAGGGGCTCGCTCGCGGTCCCGTGGCCGTAGACGACGGCGGGCAGCCGGCCCTCGTGGCGCAGGCGGGCGACGGCCTTGCCGGTCACGGACCGGCTGGCGGCCGCGAGGCGGGGGCGGTCGGACATCGTGGTGAACCTCTCTGGTTGGGGCGGCGCTCCTGCCCGGGGCTGGGGGGCGGCGCCGCCCGGCGACGGGCCTCCCGCCAGTCGCATTCGTGCGCCCGAGGCTACCACAGGCGGCAGCCGGACCCGGCCGCGACCCGCCCACGCGGCCCCCCGGTGTAGGATCGGCGCGCCGTGGCCGCCACCATCCTGATCGTCGAAGACGAGTTCGCCGTTGCGCGAGGGATCCAGTACGCCCTCCAGCAGGAGGGATACGAGGTGACCGTGGCCCGGACGGGCGAGGAGGGCCTCGACTTCGCCACCAACCAGGCGCCCGACCTGATCGTGCTCGACGTGCGGCTGCCGGGGATGGACGGCTTCGAGGTCCTGCGCCGGCTTCGGGCCGTGGGGTCCAAGGCCCCGGTCCTGTTCCTCACCGCCCGAGGCGACGAGTTTGACAAGGTCGTGGGCCTCGAGCTCGGCGCCGACGACTACGTGACCAAGCCGTTCGCCCTGCGCGAGCTGATGAGCCGCATCCGGGCGCTCCTGCGGCGCGCCTACGGCGACCTGTCCAATGCGGCCGGCGGCCGGGTGATCCGCCACCGCGACCTGGTCATCGACCTCGAGCGGCGCCGCGTCCAGCGCGGCAATCGGCGGATCGGGCTGACGGCCACGGAGTTCGAGATCCTGCGCCACCTCGCCAGCCGGCCGGGACGCGTGTTCAGCCGCCGCGAGCTGCTGGAGCTGCTGCGCGATTACGAGGCGCTGGACCAGGACGAGAAGACCATCAACGTGCACGTCAGCCACCTGCGGGACAAGATCGAGGACGACCCGTCGCTGCCGCAGTTCGTCCTCACCGTCCGCGGCGCCGGCTACCAGTTCGCCGAGCGCTGACGTGGCCGACGTCCGCCAGCCGGACGCGCAGGCGGCCGAGGGGCGCGCGGGCGAGCCGCAGCCGTGGGAGACGCGGTCGCGGCGCCCCAGCGTGCCCCAGTCGTTCCAGACCCGGCTCACGATCGCGTTCATGGGCGTCGTCGCCCTGACGCTGTTCCTCGTCGCGCCGGTGGTGATCAACCGCCTGGACGACTACTTCCGGGAGCAGGAGGAGCAGAGCCTGCGCGCCCGGGCCGCGGCCACGGCCGCCATCCTCGACCGGTTCGTCGAGAACGAGGTGGGCGGCAGCGCCGTGGTCGCCGTGGTGAACGGCGAGACGCAGCTCAACCCCGTCGTCCAGACGCTGCTCGTGGACGGCGGCATCCTGACCTTCGTCGCCGACAACGTCGCCCAGGCCGATGTGAGCATCCGGTTCGGCCTGGCCAGGATGGACACGGACGGCAGCATGATCGCGGATCCCGTGCCGTCGCTCGGCTTCGACGCCCGCCTGAGCAGCGAGCCGGGGCGCGGGCAGGCGCGCGACCCGGCGATCCCGCCGGTGCGCCAGGGGTTCGCGACCACCAATCCGGTCCAGGACTGGGGCATGGTCGTCACGCTGTCGAACCCGTACACCAGCCGGGCCAGCACGATTGCCGCCATCACCGGGCTGCTGATCGTGATGGCCTCGATCGCGTTCCTGGTGGCGGTGCTCGTGGCGGCGTTCATCGCCCACCGGTTCACCACGCCGCTCACCCGCCTCACGGAGGCCACGCGCCGCCTGGCCGAGGGCGACCTGACCACGCGGATGGCCGCCGACGAGGTGTCGTCCGGCACGCTGGAGCTGCGGGCGCTGTCGTCCCAGTTCAACGCCATGGCCGACCGCCTGGAGGAGAGCGTCGAGATCATCCGCCGCGACCGTGACCGGGGTCGCGACTTCCTGGCCGACGTCAGCCACGAGCTGCGCACCCCGATCGCGGCCATGCGCACGTTCATCGAGCTGCTGCAGGGCCCGGCCGGCACCGATCCGGCCGCCCGGGCCGAGTTCCTCGACTCGTCCGCGGTCCAGCTCGACCGCCTCGACTGGCTGGCCCAGAACCTGCTCGAGCTCTCGAAGCTGGACTCCGGGCTGGTGCTGCTGGACCTGCGCCCGGACGACATCCGGGGCACGATCGAGTCCGCCGTGGAGCACCAGCTGGCCGCGGCGGAGCGCAAGGGGATCCGGCTGACGGTGACCCTCCCCGACCGGCCGCTGCGGATCCGGCACGACTCGCCCCGGATCGGCCAGGTGGTCACGAACCTGGTGGGCAACGCGATCAAGTTCACAGATCGCGGCGGCGAGGTCAGCGTGCTGGCCCGCTCCGACGGCGACGGCGGCGCGCGGATCGAGGTCGTGGACACTGGCGTGGGCATCGACGCCGCGGAGCTGCCCAGGGTGTTCGATCGCTTCTACCGCGGGTCGGAGGCGATGGAGGCCCGGAGCACCGGGTCCGGCCTGGGGCTCGCGATCGTGAAGTCGATCGTGGACATGCACCACGGCACGATCGCCGTCGAGAGCCGGATCGGGCGCGGCTCGCGGTTCACCGTCAAGCTGCCCAGGGACCCGCGCGCGGCACTGGCCGTGCCGGCGCCGGAGCCGGCCGCGGCGCCCGCGGCCGCAAGCGCCCCGAACGTGCATGATTCTTCACCGATCGCGGCGTCGCCCGTGAATCACCGTCAGGCACCCTAGACGCAATCCCGGATCGGCCCTGCGCCGCCCGGCAATCGCCACCCAGAGAGAAGATCGCCCCCACGATGAACGACGAGCCGAACCCCAGCGCCCCCCAGGGCGCCGGCGGCGCCGACCCGCTGGACGACACGCAGCGCCTCGACGTCCCGCGCTACGCCCCGACCCCCGATCCGCGTCCCGACGACCGCTGGGCGTGGGCATCACCCGGCAGCCAGGGCTCCGGCGAGCGGTGGTACGAGCCGGCGGCCGCCGGCCCCTCCACGACGCCGGGCTACGGGACCTCGCCGGGCTGGGGCCAGCCGGCGGCCGGCGCGGCGACGCCGCCGCCCCCCGCGTACGCGGCCGCACCGGCACCCGTGCACCGGCAGCGGGGCGGGGCCGGCGTGGGGACGGTGGTGGCCGCCTCGCTGCTGTCCGCGGTCATCGCGTCCGGCGGCACGGTCGCCGTCCTGGACCGGGTGGGCGCGCTGGACCGCACGGTCCTGCCGGCCGCCACGGGCTCCGCCACCGTCACGGGCAACCAGCAGCCGGTGACCATCGACGAGTCGTCGGCGGTCATCGACGTCGCCGCCAAGGTCGGCCCGGCCGTGGTCAAGATCAACGTCACCGGCGAGGCGGCCGACCCGTTCGGCAACGTCCCCACCTCGGGCGTGGGCTCCGGGTTCATCTACGACTCGAACGGCTGGATCCTGACCAACCGGCACGTCGTGTCGGACGCGCAGACGCTCACGGTCGAGCTCAAGGACGGCCGGCGGTTCGAGGGCCGCGTGTACGGCATCGACACGCTCACCGACCTCGCGATCGTCAAGGTGGACCAGACCGGGCTGCCCACGGCGCCGCTCGGGCGGTCCGACGGCCTCAAGATCGGTCAGCTCGTGGTCGCGATCGGCAGCCCGCTGGGCATGTACTCGTTCTCGGTCACCAGCGGCATCGTGTCCGGCAAGGGGCGCGACATCCAGGTGGATGACGGGTCCCGGATCAACAACCTGATCCAGACCGACGCCGCGATCAACCCCGGCAACTCCGGCGGCCCGCTGGCCGACGCGAGCGGCGCCGTGGTGGGCATCAACACGGCGGTCGCCACGGACTCCAGCGGCATCGGGTTCGCGATCCCGATCGACATCGCCCGCCCGATCATGGAGCAGGCCCGCGAGGGCAAGCAGCTGTCCCGACCGTGGATCGGCATCCGGTTCGAGTCCATCAACCTCCAGCTCAAGTCGGAGCGAGACCTGCCGGTGGACAACGGCGCCCTGGTGACCACCAACAGCACCGAGCCGGCGGTCGTCGCCGACAGCCCGGCCGCGAAGGCGGGCCTCGAGGAGGGCGACATCATCCTGTCGCTCAACGGCCGCCTGGTGGACACCGAGCATCCGCTCGACGCGCTGCTTGTCCAGTTCGCACCCGGCGACACGATCACCCTGGACGTGCTCCGCGACGGGTCCTCGCTCAGCCTGGACGTGACGCTGGGTACGCGCCCCAGCAACCTCTGACGGGCCGGCGGCGCGGCCCCGCCGCCGGGGAACAGCCCCCCAAGGCCGGGCCGCGCCCCCCCGAAAAGACACCCCCCGGCCCGCCCCGCCCCCCCCCCCCACCCACCCGC
>CAYJOH010000076.1:4681-8721 GCA_964371685.1 uncultured Anaerolineaceae bacterium | reverse complement strand
CGCCCGCCGGCTGGCCGCGCGATCCGCGAGGCCCGTGGCATGGAGCGCGGGCCACAGGAAGTCGCCGGAGGCATCGCCGGTGAACACACGACCGGTGCGATTGCCACCGTGGGCGGCCGGGGCGAGGCCGACGAGCAGGATGCGGGCAGCCGGGTCGCCGTAGCCCGGGACGGGGCGGCCCCAGTACGGCTCGTCGCGGAACCGGGCGACCTTCGTGTGCGCCTGGGCCTCGCGCCACGCGACCAGCCGCGGGCACGCGAAGCAGTCCGTGATCGCGGCGTCGAGCGCGGGAAGGTCGGCGGCATCGCACGCGGCCGCGACGGGGTCCGTGTGGGGCATCGCACGACCGATCGTAGCCGGGTCCAACGGCGACGGCCGGGCCGACGGCCTCCGCCGGGTCAACGGCCACCGCCGAACGACGGCCCCGCCAGTCAACGGCGATCGCCGCGGGCCCCGGCGTGCGTCTGGCGCACGGTTTCCGACCCGGATCGTCGTCTTTGTGCGTCGCACACACGATCGCGACGCGAATTCGGCCCATGAAGGCCTCGCCAGTGCCGCCGACGTGCTCGGCACGCTGAACCGTCCTGACTTTGATGGAGACTCCACCTGCACAGGAGGGTGGAACATGGGCCAGGAACGGACGCCACGGTCGGCGCCGAGGATCTACCCGCCCGAGCTCCGGGAGCGGGCCATGCGGCTCGTCGCCGAGACGGTCGAGGCGGAACGCACCTCCCACGGGGTCGTCGCCCGGATCGCGCGCCAGCTCGGGATCGCGCCTGAGACGCTGCACAGCTGGATCCGCCGCTCCGGCAAGGACCTGCGCAACCGGCCGGGCATGGCACCCGACCTCGAGCTCCGGGTGAGCCAGCTCGAGCGCGAGAACCGGGAGCTGCGCCGGGCCAACGAGATCCTCAAGGCGGCGTCGGCTTTCTTCGCGGCGGAGCTCGACCGCCCCGAGCCGAAGTGACCCGGTTCATCGACGCCCACCGGGCGACGTTCGGAGTCGAGCCGATCTGCCGGGTCCTGGAGATCGCTCCGTCGACCTACTATGCGGCGCGGAGCCGGCCGCCGTCCGCCCGGGCCGTCCGCGATGCCGAGCTCGCGGCCGCGACCCGGCGCATCCACGCCGCCAACTTCGGGGTGTACGGGGTGCGCAAGATGTGGGCCGCGCTCGCCCGCGAGGGCGTGGCCACAGGCCGGGACCGCATCGCCCGGATCATGCGCGAGGAGGGCCTCGAGGGCGTCCGCCGGGAGCGCCGGACGACGACCACGCGGCCCGGTCCAGGCCGGCCGTCCACGGGCGACCTGGTCGATCGGGACTTCGCCGCCCCGGCACCCGACCGGCTGTGGGTCGCCGACATCACGTACGTCCCGCTCGCGCGGGGCGGCTTCTGCTACACGGCCCTCGTGACGGACGTGTTCGCCCGCCGGATCGTCGGCTGGCGGGTCGCGGGCTCGCTCGGCGCGGACCTCGCGCTCGACGCGCTCGAGATGGCGCTCGGCGCCCGGGGCGGCCGGCTGCCGGGCCTCGTCCACCACTCCGACCGCGGCACCCAGTACGTCGCGGTCCGCTACACCGAGCGGCTGGCCGCCGCCGGCGCCGCCCCGTCGGTCGGCTCGCGCGGCGACAGCTACGACAACGCCCTCGCGGAGTCGGTCAACAGCCTCTACAAGGCTGAGCTCATCCGGCGGCACACGTGGCGCACGACGGCCGACGTCGAGCGCGCGACGGCCGCATGGGTGGCCTGGTGGAACACGACCCGGCTCCACGGCGCCTGCGGCAACATCCCGCCCGACGAGCTCGAGGCGGCCTACCATCGCGCTCTCGCGGCCTCACCCGAGGCTGCCTGAGACCACACGACCGGGTCTCCACAAAACCCAGGGCGAACCAGTGCAGCAGGGCATACAGGCCAAGCCCGACGGGCGCCGGAAGGTGTGCCCGGATGCACACGGAGCCCTGATGTGTGCATTGGATGCACACCGTCGGAAGGGCTGGGCGCGACTCGGGTCGGGGGACGGGACTCGAGGGCGGACCGCTGCGCGGACCTCGGCGACGGACCCGGGCGCGGTCGGGGGCGCGGTCGGGGGCGCGAGGTCAGCGCCACACGCGAGGGCGCCTCAGGGTGCACCCGGCCGTGCGCCGCCGGGTAGGCCCGGCCGCGGGCATCCGGACCAGGCGTCCGGACCCAGGCGTCCGGACCCAGGCCCCTGGACCCGGGCTCGGACCCTCAGCCGGCGCGGACCTGGACCCGCAGCATCCAGGCGTGCTTGTCGATGCCGTGGCGGATCCCGATCAGCATGTCCTGGCTGACCGGGTCGAGGTCGCCGAGCTCGTCGATCCAGGCACCCAGCCGGCCCGACAGGCCTTCAAGGCCCCGGAGCATCCGTGCCACCACGTCGGCATCGGCCTGCCAGCCGGCCGGCATCGGGTCCACGGGCGTCGTCGCGATCAGCGTCGCGAGGCGGCCATCCGGTGCGACCTCGAGCGCGGCCATCCGCTCGGCCACGTCGTCGTACGCGACCCGGACCTCGTCGACGATCGCGTCGAGGTGCTCGTGCACAGGCTTGAACAGGGGACCCGTCACGGTCCAATGCGCCTGCTTCCCCTGGAGGCTCAGGTCGATGAGCTCGACCAGCGCCGCCTGGAGGATCTCCGTCGTCCGGCTCGCCGTCGTCTCGTGCGCGGGTGCCGTCATCGTCATCGTCTCCTCCGCCGGGTAGGCCCGGCGAGCTACGCCGGCGGAACCGCCGCCATCGGTGCCCACATCAGGGCGCCGGGCCGGCACCGGGTGATGCACAGCCCGCACTTCTCGCACCGCTCCTCGTCCAGCTCGGCCTTGCCGCCCGTGACGTGGATCGCGTCGTACACGCACGATCCCTCGCACAGCGCGCAGCCGTTGCACAGGTCCACGTCCAGCACGAGCGGCCCGGGCACGTGTTCGGGCACCGGCGTGCCCAGGGCCATGCCGCGGATCTCGTCGAGGCGCGTGTACCCGTGCGCGGCCAGCCACTCGCCGGTCTCGCGCGCGATCTTGCCGAACACGCCCCGGCCGCGGAGGATCGCCGCGGTGCACACCTGGACGGCCGAGGCGCCCGCCATCGCCATCTCGATGACGTCGGTGCCGCGGGACACGCCGCCGCAGCCGATGACCGGCAGGTCCACCGCGCGCGCCACGTCGTAGATGCAGCGCAGCGCCAGCGGCTTGAGTGCCGGGCCCGACAGCCAGCCGTACCCCTCGCCGCCGCCCATCCGCGGGCGCCCGGTCTCGAGGTCGATGGCCATGCACGGCCCGAACGAGTTGATCGCGACCAGGCCGTCCGCGCCGGCCTCCGCCGCGTGCTCTGCGGCGCGCGCCATGTCGCGCCCGAGCGGGCTGAGCTTGACGAGGACCGGGATGTCGACGGCGTCCTTCGCCGCCCGGATCGCGTCCTGCATCGGACTCGGGTCCTCGCCGATGTAGTGGGTGGACAGCTCCAGCGCATCCGCGAACGGCCGGACGCGGGGGGCGAGCCAGGCGATGTCGTCGGCCGTGTAGCCCAGGCTCACGACCAGCGGCAAGCCCGCCGTCCGCGCCAGCGGCAGCTCGACCTCCAGCCACTGCTCCGGCGGCAGCTCCGACCACAGCTCGGCATTGAGGAACCCGTGGGCGATCTCCGCCATGTTGGGCGTCGGGACGTCGGCCGCGACCCGCGAGATCGTCTTGGCCACCAGGCCCCCCGCGCCGCCCGCCGCACAGGCGAGGATCGCGGCGCCGTCGCGGACCGGCGGACCGGCCGCGGTCAGGACCGGGTTGGCGAAGGTCAGTCCACAGATCCCGACCGTGAGGTCCACGGGGACGTCGGGCAGGGCGCCGCCACTCATCGGACGGCCGCCGTCCGGGGGTGGAACGGGTGCTCCCCGATCCTGTCCAGCCGCGTCCACAGGCGGGCCGCCTCGGCACGCGCGAGCTCAGTCAGCCAGTCCTGGCCCACGAGCTCCAGCTGTCGGTCTCGCACGACCACCTCGCCGCCGACCACGACGTCACGGACCGCGCGCGCCG
>CAYJOH010000076.1:0-4581 GCA_964371685.1 uncultured Anaerolineaceae bacterium | reverse complement strand
CGGTCTCGCACGACCACCTCGCCGCCGACCACGACGTCACGGACCGCGCGCGCCGACAGCCCGAAGATCCAGTGGCCCGGGAACGACGCCTCGTCGACGGGCGCCGGCGCCTCGTGATCGAGGACGACCAGGTCCGCCGGTGCCCCCGCCTCGATCCGGCCCAGCAGCGGCTCGCCGAACGCCCGGCCGGCCAGCCGGGCGCCCTCCGCCAGCCGGGCGAGCGCCCATCGCGGGTCGGCCGCCGCGCCGTCCTCCCGGGCCCGGAAGTACGCGGCGCGCGACTCCTCGAACATGTCCGCGCCGATCCCGTCCGTGCCCAGCGCGACGCGGTCGCCGAACCGCCGCACGGGCGCCCGGCCCACCGCGTTGTTCATGTTCGACCGCGCGTTGTGGGCGAACGTGGCGCCCGCCTCGCGGGCGATCGCGATCTCGGCCTCGGACAGGTGCACCCCGTGGGCCAGCAGCGTGTGCTCGTCCAGCGCGCCCGCCCGCGCCAGCCGCTCCACCACGGGGATCCCGAACCGCGAGCGGCAGTCATCCTCGTCCGCCACGTCCTCGGCGACGTGGACGTGGAGGCCCGTGCCGCCGGAGCGCGCGGCGTCGGCGCACGCGGCGAGCGTGCCCTCGGACAGCGTGAACGACGCGTGGGCGCCGACCATCGAGCGCGCGAGCGGGTGCGCACCGGCCGCGACCCGTGCCCCGAAGCGGCGGTTCTCGGTGACCCCGGCGGCGGCGCGCTCGGGACCGTCGCGGTCGGTGACCTCGTAGGCGAGGACGCCCCGGATGCCCAGCGTCGCGAGCGCCTCGGCGACCACGTCCAGCGACCCGTCGATCGCATTCGGCGACGCTTGGTGGTCCACGAGCGTCGTGGTCCCGGACAGCAGCGCCTCCATGCCGCCGACCAGCGCCGACGCGCGCACCGCGGCCTCGTCCAGCCCACGGTCCAGCCGCCACCACACCCGGCGCAGCATCTCCACGAAGTCCCGCGGCGGCTCCAGGTGGTAGGGCATGCCCCGCGCCAGCGCCGAGTACAGGTGCGTGTGGGCGCACACGTTGCCCGGGATCACGAGGCAGCCGCGGCAGTCGATCCGGCCGGCCGATGGCCCGGGGTCCGGCACCGGCCCCACGCCGAGCACCCGGCCATCGCGGACGAGGACGTCCGGGGCCTCGATCCGGACGGGGTCGATGGAGGTGACGACCGTGCCACCGGCGAGGACGAGGGTCATCGCGAGGTCCCTCCTGCCCCCGAGGGGGCGGCTTCGGCAGGCTCGACCGGCTGGGTGGGCTGCGCGTCCCCGGCATCGCGCGCGAGGCGCGGCAGCAGCGCCCGGGCGGCCGCGGAGTCGCGCATCGGCAGGCTCGTCCGGCGGATGCCGTCGAAGGCGTGGAGGGCGCCGGCGACCGCGGCCGCGGTGGGGACGAGGACGGCCTCGCCCATGCCCTTCGCGCCGAGCGGGCCCTCCGGCTGGGGCACCTCCACGAGGATCGTCTCGACCGGCGGCATCGTGGCCGCGGGGATGATGCCCAGCGACTTGAGGGTGTCCGTGACCGGGACTCCGTCCGCCACCCGGAACTCCTCGGTCAGGGCCATCCCGAGGCCCATGTGGACCCCGCCCTCGACCTGGCCCCGGAGCAGGACGCGGTTGAGCGCCTTGCCCACGTCGTGGGCGGCGATGACGCGCTCGATCCGGCCCTCGTCGTCGAGGGTCACGACCTGGGTCGCCCAGCCGTAGGCGAAGTGGGTCACGGGCTCATCGGTGTCCGCGCCCAGCGGTGTCGTGCGGTCCTCCACGACCTCGCCCGCGAACTCGCGACCCGCGAACGCGGCGAGGTCCACGGGCTCGAAGCCCGCCGCGTGGCACAGCGCGTCACAGGCCGCCAGGACCGCCCGCCCGCCGAGCATCGTCGCCCGCGACGCCGTGGTCTCGCCCGTGTCCAGCTCGTGGGTCGTGTCGACCACCACCCGGATCCGCGCCGGGTCGATCGCGAGGGCGTCGGCCGCCAGCTGGCGGAACACCGTGTGGCAGCCCTGGCCCATCTCGGTCCAGGAGTGGAACAGCGTGAGGGTGCCATCGGCCTCGGGCCGCAGCACGGCCCGCCCGCGCTCCACCAGGCCGTTGCCGATGCCGGTGTTCTTCGCCGCGCAGGCGATGCCCGCATAGCGCGCGGACCGGTACGCTTCGCGCACGGCCAGCAGCGTCGCCTTGATGCCCACGCCAGGCCCCAGCCGCTGGCCGGTCCCGAACCGGTCGCCCTCCTCGAGCGCGTTGCGCCAGCGGATCTCCCAGCCGTCGATGCCCACCTGCGCCGCGAGCATGTCCAGCACGCCCTCGAGCGCGAACGCCGCCTGGTTGACGCCGAACCCGCGCATCGCCCCGGACGGCGGGTTGTTGGTGTAGACCGCGTCGGCCACGACATCGACGTTGGGGACGTGGTACGGCCCGCAGGCGTGGCCGGCGGCGCGCTCCAGGACCTTGCCGCCGACGCTCGCGTAGGCGCCGTTGTCGCCGGTGATCCGCGCCCGCACGGCGACCAGCCGGCCATCCGCGTCGCAGCCGACGGTGTAGTCCAGCCACATCGGGTGGCGCTTGACGTGGAACCGGAGGCTCTCGCGGCGGCTGAGGCGGAGCATCACCGGGCGCCCGGTGCGCAGGGCGAGCAACGCCGCCTGTCCCTGGACGTTGAGGTCCTCCTTGCCGCCGAACGCACCGCCGGTCGCGACCTGGGTCACCACGACGTCCGCCTCGGGCAGCGCGAGGAACGACGCCAGCTGGCGGCGGTCCTCCCAGGCGCCCTGGCCCTCCGAGTACACGTGGACGGCGGGGCCGAGGACCACGCGCCCGTCCGGCCCGGCGGCACCGCGGGGGACCGCGAGGCTCGCCTCGGGCTCCAGGAACGCGTGCTCGATCGACTGCGTCCGGAACATCGCGCTCGCCACGTGCGCGGCACCGGCGAGGGCCGCGTCAACGTCCCCGCGCCGGACCACCGACCGCTGGACGAGGTTGCCGCCCTCGTGGACCAGCGGCGCACCGTCGGCCATGGCCTCGAACGGATCGGTCAGCGGCGGCAGCGGCTCGAGCTCGACGTCGACCAGCGCCGCGGCCTCGGTCGCCGCCTCGCGCGTTCGCGCGGCGACCGCCGCCAGCACGTCGCCCAGGTAGCGGACCGTCTCGCCTTCGGCGACCAGCAGCGGCCAGTCAGGGACGATCAGCCCCTGCTGACGACGGCCGGGCACGTCCGCCGCGGTCACGACGGCGACCACGCCCGGGTGCGCGGCCGCTCGCGTGACGTCGATCCGGCGCACGAGCGCCCGCGGCACGCCGGCGAACCGGAGCGCGCCCTGGAGCATCCCCGCGGCCACGAGGTCGCCGACGAACGCCTTGTCTCCGAGCGCCAGCGCCCGGCCTTCGTAGCGGTCCCCGGGCCGGATCCTGCGCCCGGACGCCGGCTGGTCGCCGCGGCGCACGGCGGCCGCGCGCTCGATCGCATCCAGGATCGACGCGTACCCGGTGCACCGGCACAGGTTGCCGGCCAGCGCGCGCGCGATCGCCTCGCGCGACGGTGACGCGTCGCGGCGGAGCAGCGCCTCCGCCTTCATCACGATCCCCGGCGAGCAGTAGCCGCACTGCGAGGCGCCGGTGGCGATGAACGCCGCGGCCCAGGCCTCTCGGACGTCCGGTGGCAGACCCTCGAGCGTCTCCACGCTCCGGCCCGCGACCCGCGTCGCCGGCTGGGCGCAGGACACGACGGCGCGCCCGTCCACGATGACCGTGCACGCGCCGCACGACCCCTCCGGGGCACAGCCGTCCTTCATCGACCGGAGCCCGCAGGCCCCGCGCAGCACCCCGAGCAGCGACTCCCCGGGTGCCGGCCGGACGACGACCGGCCGCCCGTTCAGCATGAAGTCCATCGGACCGTCCCACGGCCGGTCCCCGCTGGACCGTCTGGCCCTAGCCGGGAGCCCGCCAAGGACGAATCGTAGGCAGCGGCCCCGCGGACGGGCCCGTGCCAATCGTCCCGACCGTGCGGCCGTTCGGGCCCGACGCGTCGGTCGCGGCCGGTTCTCGGCCGGCGGATGCCGGGCACGCGGAGACAGGAGGACAGGATGCGTCGCCTCGGGCTGGAGCGGGACATCGTGGACGAGGCGGTGCTCGAACGGGCCGCCGGGCGATGCCGCTCCCTGGGCGTGGTGTTGCCGACGTTCGCCGAGCTCGCGGACCCGGACCGCATCGCGCCCGACACGCTGGCCCGCCTCGCGGCGGTGGATCCCGACGCGGCAGATCCGCGCAACCTGTTCCGCGTCCACTGGTTCAACGACGCGAGTCGCGCCGGTCGCGTCGCGCCCCCCGAGCACCTCGTGCTGCCCCGCGAGCTGACCGGCGTCGACGCTCCGATCGTCATCGCCCTCGGCGACCGGTTCCCGATGATCCGGTCGCACAAGGTCATCGCGGCCTACGGCTGCCTGGCGCCCCGGATCGTCACCGGCCAGTTCGATCCCACCGCCCAGCGGGCCGTCTGGCCCTCGACCGGCAACTACTGCCGGGGCGGCGTCGCGATCAGCCGGATCATGGGCTGCCGGGG